>JAITIW010000034.1 GCA_031279255.1 Puniceicoccales bacterium | reverse complement strand
AAAAAATCGGCGCTTGAAAAAATATCGATAAAGAGACAACGATGAAAAAAGTACTCCCAGACTTGAATATATCTTTCTTTCCATCACATTGAAGCATTTACAGTCCGCTGCCGATTACAAAGCTTTCCTTTTATGGCCGTGACACTACAGGGCATCTTGGAGCATATCCTCTTTCAAAATGAGGAGAATGCCTATATGGTCGGTCGTTTGCGTCCAACGGAGACGGGACAGAAACATCTGGTCTGTTTTTGCGGAATTTTACCCGGTGTCCAGTGCGGTGAGACACTTTCTCTGACGGGCGATTGGAAGGAACATGCTACCTATGGCCAGCGTTTTGAAGTGAGTTCTTTCAAGTCCTGTCTTCCATCCACTGTCTATGGGATTGAGCGCTATCTGGGCAGCGGCCTCATCAGTGGTATCGGAAAGTCTTATGCGGCGAGAATTGTGAATCATTTTGGCGAAAAGACATTGGAAGTACTTTCTCATGAAATGCATCGTCTCAAGGAAGTTCCTGGGATTGGAAGTCATCGTCTGGCCTCTATACGCGATGCGTGGGCGGAGCAAACTCATGTACGTGATCTCTTCATCTTCCTCCAAACCTATGGCATATCGCCGTCGTTATGCCGAAGATTATACAAAGCTTATGGCGATCAAGCGCGGCAGGTCTTGGAAAAAGATCCCTATCGCGTGGCCCATGAGGTGAACGGTATCGGATTTAAAACCGCCGATCGTATGGCTCAGAATCTCGGCATTCCGGATCATGATCCAATGCGTTTGGAAGCTGGTATTTTCTATACATTTGATACGGAAGAATTGAATGGCCATACCTGCCTCGATCGGCTCTCTTTAATTTATACGGCTCAAGAACTCTTGGCGGTAGATCGTGAGCTCATCGAATCGCGGCTTGATGTATTGTTGCGTTACGGCAAAATTCATCTCCTCCCGGATGGTCGTCTGCAATTGACGCACTTCAAAGTGGCGGAAGAGACCATAGCGTTTCTCCTAAAACGCCTTCTGCAAAAACCGTTAGGCCGCGATTCCATCGACGTCGATGGTGCTTTAGAATGGGCACAGAAGCGAGAAGGCTTTGCCTTTGCTCCGGAACAAATGGAAGGATTGCGAACGGCATTGACGAAAAGAGCTTCTATTTTGACCGGCGGCCCGGGGACCGGAAAAACGACCCTGTTGCGATCATTGGTAGCTGTCTTAAAGGCCAAGCACATTCGCATTGCTTTAGCCGCTCCTACGGGCCGAGCGGCGCAAAAATTAGCCGAGACGACGGGATTAACGGCCAAGACTATTCACAAGCTTTTGCAATTTAAGGCCGACGAACGTCGTTGTTTGCATGATGAGAGTTTTCCATTGGCCGTAGATTACCTCATCGTGGATGAGGTCAGTATGCTCGATACGCGTCTGGCCGCATCTCTGTTGAAGGCCGTACCGGAAACAGCCTGCCTATTATTAGTTGGCGATAGTGACCAATTACCTTCTGTGGGAGCGGGGAATGTCCTCAGCGACATGATACAATCGCATGCCGTGCCGGTCATTCGTCTGCGACAGGTTTTTCGTCAGGAAGGCATAAGTTCGATCGTGCAGATCGCGCATGCCGTTATCTCGGGCAACCCAGCATTGGAGGTGCTGAGTTCAGAGTGTTCGGAACTCAATCCACGGGATGATTTTCATTTCATGGTGGCTGAAACGCCAGAGGAATGTATTGAAAAGATAAAACTTTTATGCACACGCTATCTTCCGCAATGGTACGATATTGTTCCCCAAAGAGATATTCAATTACTGGTCCCGCTCTACAAAGGAACAGCCGGGATCGATCATTTCAATGAGATTTTTCAAGCTCTATATACTCCAAATGGTGGACAGGTCGCCTGGATGGGAATGCATTTGGGTGATAAAGTCATCCAAATGCGCAATAATTATGAAAAAAATATCTTCAATGGCGATCTCGGTTTTATTCAGGAAATACATCCGTCGGATCGCAGCTTGACGGTGGATTTTGGCGGAGAATATGTGGAGTTGGGCCCGGAAGAAATAGGGGATCTTACTTTGGCTTATGCCATTAGTATCCATAAAGCACAGGGCAGTGAATTTCCCATCGTCATCATGCCGATCCTCTTTCAACATTTCGTCATGTTGCAGCGGAACTTGCTCTATACGGGGATTTCCAGAGGTCGGTATAAGGTATTTATCGTTGGGGATCCCAAGGCCTATGCCACCGCTGTTAGGAATCAGAAAAGTATCCAACGGTCGACGGGTCTGCGGAATTTGCTGCGATCGTTGGGTCATCAATCGTGAGGAATTCTTGCCGGAGGGCATTGAGGGTAAAGCCCATAAGGGCATAGACTGTGATGAGGTTAGAGCCTCCGTAGCTGATAAAGGGAAGCGATATGCCTTTGGTCGGCAGGCATCCGGAAACCACCCCTAGATTGATGAGTGATTGGTAAGTGATCATAAAAATAGCGCCATAGCCGAGGATACGGGCGAAAATAGATTCTTGGCGTTGAAGGCTGACGAGTGCCGTCAGGAACAGAAGCATAAAGAGCCCAATAATGATCCATCCGCCGATACAACCGAGTTCTTCGACCAATACGGCATAGATGAAGTCCGTATGGGCTTCGGGCAGGTAGACAAATTGTTGTCGTCCATGACCAATGCCTTGACCCCATGGCCCTCCCGATACGAATGCGAGGATCGATTGCCAGAGCTGATAAGATCCATCGCTGCGATTCCCTTCGAGGTCGAGAAAGGAGATAAGACGTTTCAATCTGACGGGATTATGCCAAACGAGTACTAGAAAAAAGACTAAAAAAGTACAGGCTGATAGAAAAATATGCCGTATTTTCGTTCCTCCCAAGAAGAGAAGTGTTCCGGCGACCGAGAGTAATAAAGCCGCTGTGCCGTAATCCGGCTCTAACAAGATAACGGTGGATAACAAAGAGCAAAATAAGCATGGTTTCATGAAACCTCGCCAAAAGCTATCCATCCATTCGGCATTTTTTTCGATGTAATCCGCGAGCCAGGGGATCAGTGCTATCTTGGCGCATTCCGATACCTGAATATTGACAATAAAATGTATCCAGCGGCGTGAACCATTGACTAGAGAACCGATGCCTGGGATGAGAACCATTATTAGCGAGGCGAAGGAAAGTAGTACCCAGAAGGGGAGTGATTTTCGAAGATTTTCTAGAGGAATAAGTGCTGTGAGGAAAAAAGCCATGATGGCCAGGATCAGCCACGCCGCTTGTTTCAGTACATAATTTTCGGTGTTGAGGAAAGAAAGACTCGCGCTGGAGAGGATGACGAATCCTACGGATGTTAAGATCAATGAGATCAAGAGCAACATACTCCCCGCGATCCTTTTTCGAAAAAAAAGGCGATAGGAGGAGAGATTGAGGTCCATTTTGCGACTTTATTCTTCTCGAATTTGAACGACCGGGATCGTGTCGATGTCCTCCTTAAAGAAGTCGGCATCTTCCATAAACTTGTAAGCCGAGTGATCATGGAGCTTTGGAGAGGCTGGATTTTCACGTAATGAGATGGAGCCATTGGTATCTGTGGCAACGGTCTGCGTTGTAGCCGTAAATGTGGTCGTAGCCGATGGCGCTTCAGGATGAATGATGAGCTTTTGTCCTATTTGAAGATTTCTGGGATTGCTGATGCCATTGAGGGCTTGCAGTTCTGAAAAGGTTGTCCCTGTTTTTTTCGCAATGGAAAATAAGGAATCGCCACGTTGAACGATATAGATTCCATTGGCATCACTGTAAGGTTGAGCATAAGACGCGTTTTGAGGTTTTTCCACATGAAGTGATTGTTTTTCAAAGGGAGAGTTAGCTCCTTTATGAGGTATCGCCAAAGTTTGTCCCACGATAATGCGGTCATGGCGCAGCTTATTACTGCTCTTTAAATCGGAGACCGTAATACCATGTCGTTTGGCAATTTTAAAGAGTGTATCACCCGGTCTGACCTTATACTTTCCATCCGTTGCGAATAATGCCACATTTTCCGAGGGAACGCCCGGAAGGATGATCTTCTGTCCCGGATAAATTATTTTGTTTTTATCGAGGTGATTTTCTTCCATGAGCTCCTGCAGGGAAATACGAAAACGCCGTGCAATTCCGCAGAGTGTATCTCCCTTTTGAACGGTATAATCACTTTGCGGTTTCATGGGCTCCGGAGCAGGCGTTGACTCGGCCGCAACTATTGGCACTTCTTCCTTAGGCTCCGCCTGGTACCAAATGGGGCGTATGGGTGCGGATCGGACGACCATGGGAGAAGCTACGATGGTAGTGGACGGTGGGTTATCCGTCGGCTGGGAGATTATTAAAGTATCTTCTGGTTTTAGCTCTTTTTCAGGATGTGAAAATGGCAACGTGGCGCATCCACTTAGGCTTAATAAGATCGATGCGATAGAACTGATCCGAAAAAAATGAATAGATGCAAATGATTTCATGTGAGAGATACTAGAGATATAAAAAAAACTGGAAAGAAGAAAACAGATATATTTAAAGGCATTTTATAATATCATGACAAACTAAAAATGAGCTTTGTGAACTTTTCTCCGCGATCTGCAAAATTCTTGAATTGATCGAAACTCGGATAGCCTGGGCTGAAAAGAATAGTCGTATCATCTTTTTCAATGGGGGGATGTGCCATAGCATCTTCAAGTGCCTGCTCGAGTGTTTGGGAAAATGTCGCTGCGACGGCTCTTTTTTTTAATAGAGGATATAAAATTTCGCCCTCTTCACCGATGAGATATGCATGGGCCACGTGTCTTTCAATTTCTTCCAGAAAGAGGTCTTTGGGTTCTCCTTTGTCTCGTCCGCCACCTATCCACAAAATGGGTGTTTTAAACTGATGAAATGCAGCGATGGTCGAAGAAAAAGTAGTCGATTTGGCGTCGTTCCAAAATGTCCGGCCGTGGATCCGCGAAAGCCGTTGTAGGCGATAGGGGAGCGATTTGAAGGTATGGGCCGCTTTCAAAAGTGTCTCCAGAGGCCAGCCCTGTTGTTCCCAAAATCCTTGAATCAGTGCAATATTTTCCTTTTGCGGCGCGAGATCAAAAACAGTCGTAATCCATCGCTTGTCTTTTGGTGAGGGCTGACGAACTTGTGTAAAATTTGGCAGTGCACACTGAAAGGTTGATGCATAGTCCGAGACACTTTTCCCACAAAAGAACTGCGCTTGTTTCAAGGAGGAGAGCAGATGATATTTCGCTAAGAAGTATTGCCGTAAATTGCCATGTTCGTGCAGATGGTTGGGAGCAAAGTTGGTCCAGATGAGGGCTTGTAGAGGCGTGTTTTGGATGCATTCGGCCTGAGTCGAGCTGATTTCGCAGACGATCCAGTCATCGGTACGGGGAGGATCATCGGAAGCCAGGACTTGAGAAAGAGGAGAGCCGATATTACCCGCTGCGAAGCTACGAAATCCTAGGGCCTCTAGGGCATGGGCCAAAAAAGCTACGGTCGTCGTCTTGCCATTGGTTCCCGTAATACCTATGAGTTTTGCCCGAGTGAAGCGTGATGAGAAATCAAATTCTTGCAGACAGTGACATCCAGCTGCTTTGGCGAGTTGTACCCAAGGGTGCTGCGACATGAAACTCGGGCTGCACAGGATCAAGGAATGTCGTTTCGCATGTTTTTCTTCAAAAAGAGAGCCGCGCGAAAGGTCTTGATCGTAAAGTTCGTATGGAATGGCATGGCGATGGAGGAATTGACTAATGCCTTTAGCGGTTACACCAGCTCCTAGAATGCCGATCGGCCGATGACCCGATAATTTAAGAATTTTTTGCTTTTCGGTTTGCATGCTGTTCGAAGGGTTCATCTTATACTTTTTCTGTAGAAAGGTGCAAATCTCAAACTGTGACAGAGCGATGCAAGAACAACATTACCGAACGCCATCAAAAATTAATGCATTTTTAGCGATTAATGGACTGGATTCTAGGCGGGCCTTACACCGGTTGACGAGCGTCTTTTTGCCATTGGATCTCTGTGATGAGCTTGCGATTGCGCATAGCAATGATATCGCAAAGGGTGGAGAAAATACGCCGATACGTACTGTTGCAAAAGAATGGTCGTATAAAATCAGCGTTGAGGGAAATGAAGCTTCGTTAATTTCGGATCAGATCTTGGACAAAGTATTTCAGCTCTGTTCTCAAAAATATTCCTTAACGGGATATTATGATATACATTTGTTGAAAAAAATTCCTCTGCAATCGGGATTGGGCGGTGGTAGTAGCGATGCCGCCGCGTTGTTACGCTTTTTGGATAATCAGCAGCAGATTCCGCTTCGGGCTCATGATTTCATGGCTTTAGCTTTGCGTTGCGGATCGGATGTTCCTTTTTTTCTGCAGCCTCGACCTTCTGTCGTGAGAAATTTCGGGGAAATAGTGGAGCCTTTCGATACTTTCGGTGGCCATACAGTTCGTGAACCATCGTGGTTATTATTCAAGCCATCTTGTGGTATTTCGACAGCCGAGGCATACCGCTGCCTGGCACAACGAGCATCGGAATTTTACCTTTCGGAGGAGGAAACAGAGGAGCGCCTGAAGGAAAGTCTCCAGAGTTTTGCCGAAAAAGAACCTGGCGATTGGCTATTTTACAATAGCTTTCAGAAACTCTTTGTAGAAATGTTTCCGGGCATAACTCCTTTGCTACGTGCGCTCAAAGATAGGCATTATGCTTGTGGCATGAGCGGTTCCGGCAGCGCATGGTTTATACCTTTAGCAAGAGGAGACGATGGCCGAGATGCGATGCGACAGATTCGGAATCACTTGGGTTCTGCTGTGTGGATCTCAAAGGTCTCAGGGTGGTCTTCTATGTAGAGTTTTAGGAAAAGCAGGGCATCGAGAGCGACGCCGTGATCGATGTCGCCATTACGAATGCGTTGCCAAATCTGCTGTACAGGAATTTTACTACACGCGATCTCCTCATTGGGGTCTAACTTTTGTTCACCAACAGGATGACATCGAGAGATGAGTACCGTGAAGAGGCGATTATTCATGATGGCCGGATTGGGGTAGATGGTCATGAGGATTTGCGGATCAGAGCCGGCGTAACCGGTTTCCTCTCGTAGTTCGCGAATGGCCGCCTCAATAGGTGTTTCATCGGGATCTAGGATGCCTCCCGGGATTTCGAGCGAAAGACGTTTTGTGCCGAAGCGAAATTGCCGTACGAGTAGGATTTCCTGCTGAGGGGTAAGGGCGAGAACCTGTACCCAATCGGGGCATTCCAGAAAGAAAAAATCGCCTTCGCGGCCGTCGATGGGCTGCGTACAATGTTCGGTGTAGACCTGAAAAATGCGGCAATCGGCGGTCAATTGCCGTCGTGTTGTTTGCCAAATGGCCGGAGTGGAATCGTGCATAATGCGTTGTGATGTACGTCGCTCGATGTATGTCAATTGTGCTATTATTTTTTTTAAAAATGTTTTTTCCATAAGAGACCGCGCCATGAAAGTTTATGCTCGAGTTCCGCATAACGGGATGATTTTTGAGATTGCTGTAGAGGCTCTCGGCCGTTGGATAGTTCGTCGACGATATTGATTATGATACAAGCGGAAGAATCCAAGACATCTCTGAAAAATACTGCCCTTAAGAAGTCATCTTCTGGCCAGGAGTCTTTGGCGGAAGAGCCATCATCTCATCCCAATATATGGGAAAAGATTCAGCTCGCGCGCCATCCGGATCGGCCGCATGCACTGGATTTTATACGGGCACTTTTTCGAGATTTTCAGGAATTGCACGGTGATCGTCGTTTTGGAGATGATGCTGCCATCGTCGCCGGTACGGCTTATTTCCAAAGTTTGCCAGTTATGGTGATCGGAGAGCAAAAGGGGCGTACGGTGAAGGAGAACTTAACGCGTCGATTCGGTTGCCCTCAGCCGGAAGGCTATCGAAAGGCAATGCGTTTGATGCAGATGGCCGATACATTTCAATTGCCGATTCTGACTTTTGTGGATACACCGGGAGCTTATCCGGGGATTGAATCCGAAGAGCGTCATGTGGCTGAGGCCATTGCGGTGAATCTTCGAGAAATGATGAGACTTTCAGTTCCCATTATCGCCGTGGTTATCAGTGAAGGTGGTTCGGGTGGTGCTTTGGGCATTGCCGTTGCTGATCGCGTTTTGATTTTGGAAAATGCCTACTATTCCGTCATTTCGCCAGAGGCCTGCGCCGCAATTTTGTGGAAAGATCGATCATTTGCTTCAGAAGCAGCGGAGGCACTTCAACTTTCATCTGAAAATCTCCTTCGATGGGGAGTGGCCGATGAAGTAATAGCGGAAGAAGAAAACGCTCATGTCTCTCCGGACAAAGTATTTGATGCCCTACGGACATCTTTGATAAAGCACTTGACGGAACTATCTCGATGGTCAGCTGAAGAGCGAATGGAAAGACGCTATCAGAGGTTTCGTGTGATAGGGTCTTTCGCGGTGTGATATTTCGGGGAACCGTTCTTCAGATAAGAGGCGCAATCGATGATGTGACCATGTGACAAAGTGGAATGAGAGAAGATGTCCTTTTGCAGAACGGTTTTTCTGGGACTATTAAAATTAAAGAAAATTGGACTTCAAATCTTTTAAGCTCAATCTCATACTTACTTATCAAAAAATTATCATGTTATCGCATTTACCTTTGTTTCGAAAGAAGCCTATTGTTCCATGAGTCAGCCTTCCCATTTGCTTTTTCTCCCACTGCCTCTACCACTGCCCCGCCTTTGCGATAGGAAAAAATGAAAGCTTTCAGCTTTGCATTTTT
>JAITIW010000021.1 GCA_031279255.1 Puniceicoccales bacterium | reverse complement strand
CCCGGCGGAATGCCCCTCATCTTGAGCCGTCCTATTTGGACGCGCTTCAGACGATGAACGCGGTTTCCCAATGCCTCTACCATGCGGCGAATCTCACGCTTTCGCCCCTGCTTGAGGTGGATTTCCAAACAACAGCGCGAATTCCCTTCACCCGGCGAGAGTACGCATACCTCTTCAGCCACAAGGCACTCGCCTGCATCTTCTATGCCCTCTTTCATGCGCTTTAATGCTTGGGAATTCATGGCATGCTGCAGAGAGACATGATAAATCTTCGTAATATTGGATCGCGGATGTGTCACTTTTTGAACAAATGCGCCATCGTTCGTCAGCAACAACATCCCCTGACTATCCTTATCCAGACGGCCGCAGAAGAGAAAACGCTCTTGACGATATTCCTGAGGAATAAAATCAAAAACTGTCCTTTCGTGACGTTTCGGATCGCCATGAGAACAGATGACACCACGCGGTTTATTCAAGAGCAAGACCCATCGCCGATGAGTAGGCCTGGCTTTGATATTTTTCCCATCTACCGAAATGTGATCCTTTCCGGCGCATACGAGTTGGCCCAATACTGCCGGAATGCCGTTGACCCTGATGCGTCCTTCCCGAATCCAGAGCTCTCCCTGCCTCCGGGAACATATTCCGGACCTCGAGAGAAATTTCTGGAGGCGTTCCTGCTCTTGTTCCATAAGCGGAAAATGAAAAATGTTTTACAGATTTCACAAAGCCCAATTTATCGCCTTCAGAAATGAGCTCATGATGGATGAATGTCGACACCTTTGACTTGAATCCTCTTCTGGCGAGATTTCTCGCCGGAAAGAATGATGATAGAACGCTTTGGGATTCCCCAATGGGACGCCAATACTTCTATAACGGCCTTATTGGCCCGACCATCTTCAGGAACTGCCTGAACTTTTAGCTTCAAAATTCCATTTTCCCAACCGATGACCGCATTCGAAGAAGCACGAGGAATTACTTTTATCCATAAATCGCTTACGGAAAATAATTTCGGACTTGCAGGGTGATATTTCTTCTCTTCCATCTCACTCATGAACCCATTAAATCAATTCTTCCTTAAAGACAATTTTTCAAAATTTATCCTGCGCGCTACCGCCGGGACATTATTGGCCATGCAGGGCATTTTGGCATTTTCCAACCCTGGTTCTTTGCAAGACCTCGCTCACGCGATATGCTTCCTCTTCGGATGTGTCGGTCAATGTCCATCTGCTAAGATATTAGGTGGCATTGTTGCCAGCTTCATCACACTTGGTGGTTTTTGTGTCCTGATCGGTTTTTGTTTTCGCAGCGCCAGTTTTGTACTTTTCCTCATTGCCCTCTCGCAGGTCTTATTCCTGAGGCACAGTGGTCACGCTTACAACGATCCGCGGCTGCTGTACAATATTCTCCTCACGGGGATTGCACTTTCCTCTTCCTTTACATCACCCGGACAGTGGAGCGCCGATGGATCCGCTTCGGGAAGTTCTTCCGGTTCCTCCGATAAGACAAAAAAATAAGGCATCATCGTAGAAGAATCTGTTGCTTACCAACAGATGGCTTCTAAAGAGTTTCGTCGTAATATTCATCACTCATCAGCGAGAAAGTCTTCCTTTGTATTTCTCAGTGATTCTCCTTCCTGTCGTAGATAGAGGATTCTTTTTCTGTGTGTTTATATTAGAAAACTTCCCTATCCATCTCTTCGAGCGAAATGGCCTTCTTCGGAAGGTCTTTTGCTTTTTCCTGAGAAAACAATCCGCTGGGAGTTTTCCAAGAGTAAGTGTAAAAATTTTAAAAAATGAATATTTTTCATAAAAAGCACTTGCTCTTACTTTCCCAAAGACCAGTATGACTTCTTTCTAATTTTATTAACCCTTAACAGTAAACAAGAATTATGAATATTAAAATTAGAAAATTAATCTTCAGCTGCGCCGTCGGCTGCAGCTGTTTATGGTTTCCGGTCTCGGCATTTGCGGATTGGACGCTGACAGATGTCCTAAAAAGGGTCAACCTCGCTATCGTCGATTTGCAGCGTGTAGGGGTGTATGAAGAAGCGCAAAGCATACTTCAAAGAGAAAATGAACGGGCTACACAAGAAATAGCTGCATTAGATGTTCACTTTCAATACTTTGCCATCAGGGTTGGAACTATCCAAGACAAAGCGGCACAGGATGCTGCAAATGCCATTCAGAGCCTATGCTGCCGGAGGAGAGATGAACTTGGCCAACAAAAATCAGATCAAAACACTGCCTTGGGCCATCAACGCCAAGAAGAAAGATGGCGCCGCGAAGCAGAGGCAAAATTATTAAGAGAACCACGTCCTCCCGAAGATCCCAGAGATCCACAAGATCCTCAATGAAAAAAGGGAAGGGGCTTTGAGCCCTTCCTTTTTTCTTGACAAAATTTCTATCTTATCCACAGTACTGCCCCTGTGGGTGGGAAATTTTTATTAAAAACCATTTTAGTATTCTGCGCTTCAGGTCTTTCACTCTGGGGAATACCTAGTGGAGCGAACGACGATGATGAACTACTGCTTCGACAGCTGTCTTCGTTGC
>JAITIW010000048.1 GCA_031279255.1 Puniceicoccales bacterium | reverse complement strand
CGGAGCATCTGTCGCCACCATCAGGATATCGCCCTTATCTTCAGCTATCAATTCCTTATCTTCGGTTAGTGGCTCGGCAGTCGGTAAAGCCTGAGCCGATGATGGTTTCCGCTTGGCCGTACGGCGCGATTTCTTATAGCCCTTGTCATCGCCGGAGATCAGCTCGATGATCGCTAACTTGGCCGCATCACCACGGCGTGGAGCTAGTTTATAAATACGCGTATAACCGCCATTGCGATTCACAAATTCCGACACGCGTTCCGTAAAGAGCTGTTTGACCGCTGCCTCATCATGAACCTGTGTAACCGCTAAACGACGAAAATGAACCCGATCAGCGGAAACTTCTGCCGCTTGAGCTTTCTTGGCTAACGTGATGATTTTTTCGGCGAAAGGACGTAATGCCTTTGCCTTTGCCAATGTCGTTTCGATCCGACCGTGATGAAACAACGCCGCTGCTAAATTCGACATCAATGCTATGCGATGTTCCTTCGTCCTTCCCAATAAATGCCTATGCAATCCGTGACGCATGTGAAAATTTTTTGAGGGTTACAGAGAACGCTTTTCCAAAAGACGATCATCAATCCTGGAGCCCAGAGAGAGTCCCAATTCTTCGAGCTTGAGGCGAATCTCATTGAGGGATTTTTTGCCAAAATTGCGGTATTTCAGCATCTCGGCTTCCGATTTCGAGGCCAATTCTCCCACCGTCGTGATATTGGCATTATTGAGACAATTCGCTGCACGAACGGACAACTCGATCTCGTTGACACTCATATTCAAGAGAACTTTGAGACGATTCTGTTCCTCGTTCACCTCTTGAATGTCATCGTCAAACTCCATTTCGGATGGATGAACCTCATCAAAAACATTCAAATGGCGCTGCAGCACAACAACCGCTTCCTTCAGCGCCTCATCTGGTGAAATACGCCCATCGGTCTCGATCTCCAATATGAGACGATCGAAATTCGTCATCTGTCCCACTCGGGTATCCTCCACATAATAACGCACAAGCCGGACCGGACTAAAAAGAGCATCGATGGGAACAAGGCCGATCTCCTCTGGCTCCTTTTTGTAAGCACTGGCCAAGGCATAAGCTCGGCCTACTTTCAATTCCAAATCCATTTGGAACCGACGCTTGGAATTAAGATGACAAATCACATGAGAAGGATTTACCACTTCAAAACCACCGGTACAGCTAATATCCTGAGCCATCACGGCACCTTCCCGCTCGACGTCCAATTTTAGCCATGCTGTCTGACGGGAAGCATGTTTGAAGATAACCTTCTTTAAATTCAAAATAATCTCCGTAACGTCTTCCACCACTCCCTCGACGCTCTGAAATTCATGATCCACTCCCTGAATGCGCACACAGGTAATCGCTGCGCCTTCAATAGCACCTAATAATACGCGTCGCAAGGTATTGCCCAAGCTATGACCGAACCCTGATTCAAATGGCTCCGCAATAAATCTCCCAAATGTGGGAGATGCCGATGCTTCATCCTTCACCAATCCTTGAGGCAATTTTAACTCTCCTAAACGCTTTACCATAAACCTTAATCTTCTGCCAAATGAGACATTTGAAAACCTAACGACTGTAAAATTCAACAATTAATTGTTCCTTGATCTCCTGCGTCATCTCTTCACGAGCTGGAACGCGATCAATCTGACCCTTCAGTAAATCGGCATTGAACGACAACCAAGCCGGTGGATTGCGATAACGCGTATCCTCCACATGTTGCGAAAGGAGGCGCTTCGATGCGGTTCGATTGACGACCTCTACACAATGGCCGGGTTTACATATGAAGCTCGGAATGTCGACCCTTACGTGATCCACCATGACATGACCATGAGTCACAAACTGACGCGCCGAACGACGTGTACGTGCCAATCCTAACAGATAAACAATACTGTCCAGGCGCATTTCCAAAGAACGCAAAAAAATCTCGCCGACAATGCCACGTTCCTTTTTCGCGCGCTCAAAAACTAAACGGAATTGCTTCTCGGTCAGACCATAAAGATAGCGCAATTTTTGCTTTTCATTGAGCCCTAGTGCGTAATCGGAATTGCGACGACGTAGGCGCGGGCCGTGTTGCCCAGGACAATATGGCTTACGCTCAGTCGCTTTGCAAGCCGGAAAGATATCATGTGAAAATCGGCGATTAATTCTGGCCTTAGGTCCGGTATAACGAGACATAAAATTTTTCTACAATATTAAATACGACGACGTTTACGAGGACGGCATCCATTGTGTGGCACGGGCGTTGTATCGACGATGGTATGTACCACAAGCCCTAATGTCTGCAAGGTTCGAATAGCAGCATCACGTCCCATGCCCGGACCTTTTACATGCACATCAACCTCCTTCATGCCGTGCGACAAAGCCACTCTGCCCGCATCCTGCGTCACCATCTGAGCCGCATAGGCGGTTGATTTACGGGAACCTCGAAAATTACATTTACCGGAACTCGACCACGAAATAGCATTCCCACGCTGATCGGTAAACACAACTTTTGTATTATTAAAAGTGGCCAAAATGGAACAGATTCCATACGATATATTCTTACTCTTCTTCGCACGGCGTACCTTAACGCCATTTAGTAACTCCTCGTCCAAAATCTCGGCCGCTGACGGCGATTCCGCTTTGGATTCCGCAGGAACTTCGTGGGCAATTTCCTCTACCTTTTCCTTTTGCTCCGATTCCGTCATGACTTTAAATGTTTAAAAAACATATGTATCCTCACTTCGCCTTTCTCACAACTCCCACTGTCTTCCGCGAGCCCTTTCGGGTACGAGCATTGGTCGATGTCCGTTGCCCTCGAACGGGCAAACCACGCAAATGGCGTATCCCGCGATAGCAACGAATCGCCTGAAGTCGCTTTAAATTACCAATGACCTCACGGCGCAAATCACCTTCCACTTTCCAACCTTCTTCTGATACGATGGAGACAATACGACTGATATGCTCCTCGTTGAGCTGTTGCGAGCGCATCATCGGATCTATACCCAAGCGCTCCACAATTTTATCCGCACGTCTCGGGCCAATACCATAGACATAGCGCAAGGCATAAGCGATATGTTTATTATCTGGAACATCGACACCTAAAAGACGCGGCATAATGGATCATCAATCTTTATATTTAACGCACTCGATTCTCCATCGAGTTTCGGATATGGAAAGCTTTGGAAACTATTTTCATCGTAAAGTCAATACCTCTGGAAGATTTTCCGTCACTAAAATGCTATGCTCCACGTGAGCGGCTAAAGAATGATCCTTCGTTCGGACTGTCCAGCCATCGGAATCCCATTGAATAGCCGCATCGCCCAACGTGAACATCGGCTCAATGGCCAACGTCATACCCGGACACAGACGTGCACCTTTCTGCGGAAGTACATAATTCGGCACTTGCGGATCCTCATGCATTTCACGACCAACGCCATGGCCCACGAATTCACGCACGATGCCATAACCTTCCCGCTGGGCAACGGCCGCAATGGCGGCTGAAATATCTCCCACATATTGCCCGGTGACCGCTTGCTGGATACCGGCTCGTAACGCTTCTTCGGTGATCTCGATGAGATGTCGCGCCGCCGAAGAGACCTCACCAACGCACACTGTCACGGTATTATCGCCGCAAAATCCTTCATAAAATAAAGCTAGGTCGATACTGATGATGTCGCCCTCCTGCAAGATCTGATCTTTTGATGGAATACCATGGACAATGACATCATTGATCGAGAAACAAGCATAGCCCGGGTAGGGATTTTTGGCCGATCCATAGCCATAGGAAGCACTTGTGGCACCTGCTTTTAGCATAAGTTCCCGCGTCTGTTCATTGAGATCAGCGGTCGAAATGCCCGGTCGAACCATTTGCGCCACCGCGTGTAACATCTCCGCTGCAAGCCTCCCGGCATTCCGCATACCCTGTCGATCTTCTTCCGTTTTACAGATCATCTTCTACGGCGTAACGACATGATGTACCCACCAGGCCAAAGAACCCACTAGGGCCAGAATACCTAGAAATATCCACAGAGATTTCACCTGAAGCAACGAGCTTATCATTTCCGAAAAGCGTTTCGATGAGGCCTTACCTCTCGCTTTCCCCTTCTGCAGAAAACCATCATATTGCTTCTCCAAGAGATGCGTTTCCATCTGTTTCATGGTCTCCAAAATGACACCTACGGTGATCAAGGTTCCTGTCCCACCGAAGAACATCGCCACGGTATAGGGAATGTGAAAAGAGAAGTAGAGAAAATCGGGAAATAGGGCAATGACCGTCAAAAAAATGGCTCCTGCTAACGTCAGACGCGTCATCGTAAAATCCAAAAACTCCGCCGTTGCAGCCCCCGGACGCACACCGGGTATATAACCGCCATTTTTTTTCAAATCATCCGCAATCTGCGTCGGCCGGAACATGATCGAGACCCAGAAATAGCTGAAGCCCAGGATCATCGTGCCATAACTGAGGTAGTAGAACCAAGAGCCATGCATCAAAATGTAGGATAGGCGCTGAAAGAGCGACACGCCGGTCGCGGCACCGAGATAGGCAAAGATCTGCTGCGGAAAGAGCAAAATCGCACTCGCAAAGATAACGGGCATGATCCCCGCATAATTGACTTTCAGCGGTAGAAACGAAGTTTGTCCGCCATAAACCTTATGACCAATGATGCGCTTGGCATATTGGACAGGAATTTTCCGCGTAGCCTGTGTCATGGAAATCATGGCCGCCATGACCGTCAGTAACAAAGCCAGCATCAAGACCGCCTGAAAGAGACCGTATTGTGTTCCCTCTACGCCAACAGGTCTATAGAACATCGCCCATGTTTGTGAAATGGCACGCGGCAGAGAGGATAAAATACCGATGGTGATGAGGAGAGAAATGCCATTGCCGATGCCATTTTGCGTGATGCGATCCCCCAACCATGTCAAAATCATCGTCCCAGCGGTCAAAAAAATGGTGGAATTGATCAGGAACCAAGCGCGGTTCATGACGACGATCTCGCCATAGACCTCCTTGTTGAATCCCGTAAATAATTTTTCGGGATAATTCATCAACGCCAAGACCAGAAGAATGCCCTGAATGAGACAGATGAGCACCGTCAAATAGCGCGTATATTGCGCAATTCGCTGACGACCATTCTGATCTTTTTGGACACGTGCCAAGGTCGGGACAACGGCAGACATGAGCTGCAAAATGATCGATGCGCTGATGTAGGGCATTACACCTAGACCAAAAATAGCACCTTTCAAAAAGGCACCTCCCGTAAACATATTATAGAGGCCGATCAAACTGGAACCACTTCCCGCTTGTGTCGCAAAAAAATCATGCAAAGGTTTGGGATCCAGTCCCGGTAGTGGAATACTCGCTCCGACACGGGCCACAAATAAAAGCGCCAGCGTAAATAGAATTTTACGCCGAAGATCAGGGACTTTGATGCAATCTACAAAAGCCGATAACATTTTTCGCTACTTTTCTATTTTATTCTGTGTCTCCTGCGTCTCCTGTACGACCAACTCCACCGCTTCCCCACCCGCTGCTAAAATCTTTGCCTTAGCGGAGGCCGAAAAGCGATCTGCAATAATTTTATAAGGCCGATGAATCTCGCCCTGGCCGAGAACTTTATAGGGCGCATCTGATGACAGGATCCCTTTCTGTCGCAACAAACTACGGTCGATCACTTCCACTTCGCCACAACGATCCAGATCGCGAAGATTGACGTAAGCCATTTCCTGAGAAAAGCGCTTATTGTCAAACCCACGCTTGGGCAAGCGGCGGTAAAAAGGAATACCGGACGAGACCGGTGAGGGACTATAACCTGAACGTGCTTTGCCACCCTTATGCCCGCGACCGCTGGTCTTTCCCATGCCAGAACCGGCACCACGACCGACGCGTTTGCGCGGCCTAGCTGAACTTTTCTCACGAACCAGTGTATGTAACTTCATCGTTTAATCCTCTTTTATTCAATCCTTTTCTACAAATCACCGCTATCCGGAATGGCGCAACGTACGGCCTTCACCTGTTCCCATGTCCTCAAGCGAGAAAGCGCATCCAATGTCGCATGGACAACCGAAATCGGATTACTGGAACCTAAGGATTTCGACAAAATATTCTTTATGCCCAATACTTCCAGTACGTGACGAACGCTACCTCCGGCAATGACGCCCGTTCCGGGAGAAGCTGGCCTTAAAATCACATGCCCACCATCGGCATGACCCTCTACGGCATGAGGAATAGTCGCATTTTGAATCGCATAGGATTGCAAATTCCTCTTGGCGCGCTCCGTTGCCTTGTGCACCGCCTCCGGTACTTCCTTGGACTTACCTTTACCCACACCTACACGACCGGCCTGATCTCCCACCACCACTAAAGCGGAAAAACCGAACCGACGACCACCTTTTACGACCTTCGCGCAACGATTGACCTGGATCAACTTTTCGGCCAATTTGTCCGGATTGAGCTGCTCCTGAGAAGCTCTTCTCGATTCCGGAAATTTTCGCCGCCGCCGCTCACGGGTAACTGTAGCTTGATCACTCATAAATCACAAAGACTAAAAATCAATTTTGTGGCTGCGCACCGCATCCGCAAAGGCGCATAGGACACCATGATATTGACGAGCGCCACGATCGAACACAACCTTGGAAATGCCACAGGCAATGGCTTTTTTCCCAAAAGCATCACCGAGCAGACGAGCTCCTGCTACATTCGCCTTGGCAGACTGCTCCTTCAGGGATTTATCCAACGTCGAAAGCGCCACTAAGGTACGTCCTGTGTTATCATCGACGCACTGGGCATAGCCATGTTTATGGCTAAAATGCAGCGACAAGCGCGGACGATCTGCGCTACCCTCTACCTTTCTCCGGACACGCCAATGACGCCTCTGCGTCACCACTTGTTTATCACTTAAATTCACCATAAATTCTCCTCACCATACCCAATTATGCCGTCTTCTTGCCTTCCTTGCGCCTGACAAATTCTCCCACAATCCTCACTCCTTTTCCTTTATAGGGCTCCGCCGGATAGTAATGTTTGATATCGGCCGCCACCTGCCCTGCAAGGAATTTACTAGGGCTTTCCACCCGAATTTTCGTCGCTTCCGGCGTCGTCACCGTCACATTGGCCGGAATGTTATAGCGAATGGGATGAGAATATCCCAGTGACAAATCAAGCACATGATCCGCGACGGAGGCCTTAAATCCAACGCCCGTAATTTCCAACTCTTTAAAAAATAGCTTCTGAACTCCCATGACCATGGAGCGAATAATGGAAGCTACCGTACCGTGCATCGCCCGAGCATAACGGCTATTACCCTTGGGCTGGACATATATCTGCGCATCTTTCTGTACGATCGTCACCACATCGTCAAATGTCTGCTCCAATTTTCCTTTCGGCCCCTCGACGTTTACTTTCGCCCCCTCCAGGGTCACTTTTACCGATGCAGGAATCTCTATCGCTAACTTTCCGATTCTACTCATGATGCTCCTCCATCTCACCAAACCTTACACAATAATTCTCCACCGACCTTTTGCTTGACGGCATCAGTACCTTTTAAAATACCACGAGATGTGGTTAAAATAGCCGTTCCAAGCCCACCCAAAATTTTGGGGATTTTCGACTGACTATAGTAGAGCCGACAACCGGGTTTGCTACAACGCTCTATGCCGACAATGGCCGAAACTCCCTGAACATATTTCAGAAAAACCAAAAAATAATGATGATGGGCTTCATCTTCTTCCGGCTTGAAATCGGCAATATATCCCTCGGACTTCAAAATATTCAAGAGACTTTCGCGCATTTTAGAAGCCGGGACTCGGCAGGTCGGCTTTTTGGCCTTACTGGCATTGCGCAAAACAGTTAAAAAATCCCCAACGGTGTCCATAATTTTCTACCAAGAAGCCTTTACCACACCGGGTAATTCACCAAACAAAGCCATCTCCCTCAGCTGAATACGGGACACTCCGAAACGACCGAAATATGCCCGACCTCTGCCGGTGATGGCACAACGATGGCGCACTCTGACGAAAGAAGTATCGCGTGGCAGTTTCGCCAATTCTCTCTGAGCCTTGAAAAAGGCCTCATCCGTCGTTTTGGGATCCTTTAAAATACACTTCAGTGCCTTACGACGTTCCCCATAACGCGCCACCATCGCTTGACGCTTCACATTTCGAGCTATTACTGATTTTTTAGCCATGCTTTTTTCAATCTCCTCATGATACCTCACTTCAGCCGGAAAGGAGCACCCATGAGCCTCAAAAACTCCAGTGCTTCCGCATCCGTCTTGGCCGAAGTAACAACCGTAATGTCCATACCGACATTTTTTTTTCGATCATGATCAATACTAATTTCTGGAAAAATCGTGTGATCGACGATACCTACCGTATAATTCCCACGGCCATCAAATCTATTGAGAAGGCCTCGAAAATCCCTTGAAACTGGTAAGGCAACGTGCATCCAACGCGACCAAAATTCGTACATCTGACGACCGCGCAATGTCACCTTGACGCCATTTGGCATTCCCTGACGCAATTTAAAATTGGAAATACTTTTCTTGGCACGCGTTATGATGGGTTTCTGGGCAGCAATCAATCCTATATCTTTTTCCACTTCCGCCACCCAAGATTTGTCACTATCGGCATTCAAGGCCGAATTAATGACAATTTTTTCCATCACCGGGACTTGATGGCGATTTTTATAGCCAAATTTTTTCTGCAGAGCCGGAATGACATTCTGGTCGTAATGCACCTTCATGACTGATGTGGACGTCTTCATAATAAGCTCTCGAGGGATCAATACATTTTCAATACTTCTCTCGAATCATAAATCCTCAACGCACCTTTGCTTTCTCCTTTGCCTCAAATTTAGAAGCGAGCATGACATTGGAATAATGGATGCTACCTTCCTTGTTCAGAATCGTACCTTCCGGATACTCCCGCGACTTCTTCATGTGACGCTTATGTACCGCTACTCCCTCAACGACCACGCGACACCGATCTTTGATGACATTCAAAATCTTCCCACGCTTTCCCTTATGAGCTCCGGAAATTACGATCACCTCGTCGTCGCGCTTGACTTTATATTTCATAGTACCTCCGGAGCTAATGACAAAATTTTTGTGAAATCTTTCTGGCGCAATTCACGTGCAACGGGGCCAAAAATACGTGTCCCCTTTGGATTTCCCTTATCATCGATAATTACACAAGCATTCGAATCAAAACGCAACGAACTGCCATCCTTTCGACGAATAGGTGCTTTGGTACGAACGACAACAGCCCGAGCGACACTTCCCTTCTTAACGGCCGCATCGGGAGTGCTTTTCTTAATGGCCACTACGATGACATCTCCTATGGAAGCCGTGTCGGTAATTTGTCCCAGGCGGCGGATCATCATCGCCTTCCGAGCTCCCGTATTATCCGCAATATCGAGTAAACTTTGCTGCTGCAACATATTTTATGCCTTTTCCGCCTCCACCGCTTTGGGTGATTTCGCCACAATCCGGACCACACGCCACCGCTTGAGATGACTGATGGGCCGCGTCTCCATCAATTCCACCTTATCGCCACACTGACATTCGTTCGCCGCATCATGAGCGTGTAAAATCGTCCTCCGCCTCATCTCTTTTTTATAGAGAGGATGAGGTGCTTTATAGGCATAAGATACCTTCACCGTCTTATCGCCCATGCGGCTTATCACCACACCGACCAAATCTTTTCGACAACTTCTTTCTCCACTCATAATGAACTTCTACCCGAAACAGCTAGGCTGTATCTCTCTTCATTCGCATGAACGTCTCCAGACGTGCTATTTCTTTTCGCAAATGCCGTACCACATGCGGCTTACCCGCTGAGCCCAAGCGCTTTTTGAGCCGCAAATCCAATAACTCAGCACGCGCGTGAAATGCCTTTTCACGCAACTCTTTTAAATCTAACTCCTTAAAATTCGCCATAAGTTCCTATAAAGATTATCTTACTCTTCATGACTGACAAAACGGCATCGCAATGATAATTTTCTATCGGCGAGACGCATCGCTTCGCGCGCCACTGTTGCCGGGACGCCGGATAATTCAAATAAAACACGGCCTGGCTTAATCACCGAAACCCAATATTCGACCGGACCTTTTCCTTTTCCCATACGCGTCTCAGCCGGTTTTTTCGTCACCGGTTTATGCGGAAAAACTCGGACCCACATCTTGCCTTTTCGTTTGAGATGGCGATTGATCGCCACACGTGCCGCTTCGATCTGCGACGATGTCATATTGCCGCGACTCAGAGATTGCATACCAAAGTCACCAAATGCCAATGTATCGCCTCCTTTGGCATTGCCGCGATTCCTCCCTTTGGAAACTTTGCGAAACTTTGTCTTAGCAGGTGATAACTTGGCCATGATGATTTATGATTAAAAACTAAGCGGCAGACGATTCCTCCTGTGGATGACAAATCCAACACTTCACTCCAATGACTCCGTATACGGTCTTAGCTTCCGCAAAACCATAATCGATGTGCTCTTTCAAAGTATGTAATGGGACACGACCAGCGCGTTGCGATTCGGATCGCGCGATTTCTGTCCCTCCCAATCGTCCCGAACATTGAACGCGAATACCTTCGGCCCCCAATGCCATCGACGTCTGTACAGCTTTTTTCAGAGCGCGGCGGAACGAAATCCTGCGCTCCAATTGCACCGCAATACCTTCGGCCACCAATGTCGCTTCTAGATCGGGACGCTTAATCTCCTGCACGTCCAACAGGACATCACGTCGGATGATTTTTTTTAAACTTTCCGACAACTTTTCCAAATCCTGCCCTCTACGGCCGATGATGAGACCTGGTCGAGCCGAATGAATCTTCACGCGTACACGATCGCCAGCTCGTTCGATGAATATTTTCGAACATGAAGCGAACTTTACCTTCCGCCTCAAAAAACGACGGATGACATAATCCTCCTTTAAAAATGTCGCATAATCCTTCCCCGTCGCAAACCAACGGGATTCCCAATCTCGGCGAATGGAAAGGCGCAAACCTATAGGATTCGTTTTCTGTCCCATAATTACTTTCTCTCCAACCTTTCCGTCAAAATAAACCGAATGCGACTCGATTTTTTGCGAATGGGATGTGCCGAGCCACGGGCCGCTGGCACAAAGCGCTTCATGACCATGCCCTGTTCTACGATCGCTTCCTTGATCCATAGATCACGGCCACTCAATCCCTTGACATCAGCATTGGCAATGGCACTGCGAAGTAACTTAGCGGCATAAAAAGCGGACTTTCGCGGCACTAAACGCAGATAATCCAATGCCTCTCCGGCCGTTCTGCCCGGAAGACAGCGCAATACTTCACGAACCTTTTTCGGCGACATTCTCACATGCCGCGCCAACGCCTTGACTTCTACATTTTCCGTACTCATGATGCCTTTTGTGTGTGCGGATTATGGGCCTTAAATGTCCGGGTCAATGAAAACTCTCCCAATTTATGGCCGACCATGTTCTCGGTGACGAAAACATCATGAAAAACTTTCCCATTGTGGACCTGAAACGTCAAACCGACAAAATCTGGCGTGATCGTCGAACGACGCGACCAGGTTTTAATAGGCTTTTTGGAATTCGTCTTCTGAGCTTGATCGACCTTATCCATCAAGCTGACATCCACAAAGAAACCTTTTTTTGCTGAACGAGCCATATCCTTATTTCACACGTCTTCCATTACACCTCACCAAAATTCGCTCATTGGAGGATTTTGTCTTTCGCCTCGTGGGGTAGCCCTTGGCCAATTGCCCCCAGGGTGATACCGGATGACCACCTCCGGATGTACGCCCTTCACCTCCGCCTTGCGGGTGATCCACCGGATTCATCGCAACACCTCGTACCCGCGGTCGACGATTCAACCATCGATTGCGACCTGCCTTTCCCAAAGAACGTTTGTTGTGATCAACATTTCCTACCTGCCCAATGGTCGCTCGACAGCGTGCATCGAGTAAACGAATCTCTCCGCTGGGTAATTTAATGGTCGCGTCAGAACCTTCGATGGAGACCAACTGACACGAAGCACCTGCACTACGGGCAATTTTCGCACCGCCATTGGGTTCCATCTCGATACAATGAACGGGAACACCTAGCGGCATTTGATGCAGCGGCAATGACATACCGACACGGAAATCCTCCTGAGATTCCGCAAGATGTACGACCTTATCGCCCAACTGCAGGCCTCGCGGAGCCACCATATAACGCTTCTCGCCATCGGCAAAGTTCAACAAAGCGATATGAGCGGAACGATTAGGATCATATTCGATATGCGCCACCGATGCCTCAATCCCGATTTTCTTTCGATTAAAATCGATCCGTCGATAGGAACGCTTGTGCCCACCTCCACGACGACGTGACGTGATGCGACCATAGCAATTACGCCCATGTGAACGCTGATCACCCTTTGTCAGAGAAGCTTCGGCAGCACCTTTCCACAGCGATTGGACATTTTTCAAATGAAAACGCTGGGAGGGAGTTTTGGGTCTTAGTTGAACAATCGCCATCTCTTAAAATCTCCTCATACCAAATCAATCGTTTCACCCGATCGTAAAGCGACATAAGCCAACCGACGAGCCGCCGTTCGGCCATAGTGACCTCGTTTCGATCGATCTCGTTTCCACTTTCCTCGACGATTGACGATATTGACATGGCGTACGTGCACACGGAATTTCTCGGCCACCGCTTTGGAAACCTCTACGGAAGAAACTCCAGGAAAGACCTCAAAGGTGTACTGGCCCTGGGACGTCAAGGACGTCGCCTTTTCCGTCATCCAGATACTCTTTAAAACTTTTTCTGGCGTACTCATGACACTGCTTTCCATACCATGCGCTGGGACAGAACCGCCACCGCCCGTTCTGTCAAGATACAAAAATCATTATAGACAATATCCAACGCATTGACCATAGCGGCATCCACCATAGAGACGCGCTGCAGATTACGTCCCGCCAAAATGAAATCATTACTGAATTGCGTATCCACCAACAGAAGCCTTCCTTCGGGTGCGATGCGTGCTAAAACTGGGCATAATGCCCGTGTCTTGGGTTGAGGAACCACAAAACTTTCCATGACACAGGCCTTTTCGATCGAAGCACAGTCGAAAAATGCTTTTGCCAATGCCAATTGCCGCACGCGATGGTTGACCTTGCCGCCATAAGATCGTGGTTTCGGGCCGAAGACCACACCGCCGCCACTCCAAATGGGGCTGCGACGTGAACCCTGTCGAGCCATACCTGTTCCCTTTTGACGCCACGGTTTTTTACCGCCTCCACTGACTTCGCCGCGTGTCTTTGTGCAAGCATTACCTTGACGCCTAGCCGCTTGCAGCATTTTAATGACGAAACTTAAAGCTATTTGGCCTTTATCCTTTCCCAATTCAGGAAACTCAGGAAATTCCTTCTCCTCGAATTGCATAGCGTCTGCACTGTAAAGCTTTAATTTCATAGGACACACTTTATGAGCAAGCATAAGCTTTTATGGCCTTTCGAACAAACACCGTTGCGCCCTTTACGCCCGGGAAACTACCTCGAATCAACAGAAGATTTTCTTCCTTGAGGATCTTTACGATCTTCAGATTTTGTACCGTACGGCGCACCATGCCGAAATGACCCGGCATCTTCTTACCCTTAATGACATGCCCTGGCCATTGACGCTGTCCATAAGAACCTCCTCTGCGGTGAAACATCGCACCATGTGAAGCCGGACCACCGGAAAACCCATAGCGCTTCATCACACCTTGAAAACCATGTCCCTTCGTGATTCCAACCACATCGACCTTTTCACCTTCCTGAAAAAGCGAAAGATCCAACGTATCACCGAGTTGATAATCCGGGAACTGACCCCGTATTTCGCGATAGGCCACCACACGTTTATAAACATCGCATCCAGCCTTTTGGAGCCGCCCCATTGTCGCCTTGTCGTTGACGTGCTCACCCTGTTTTTCGCCCTGAAGGATCATCTGAACCGCTTCATAACCATCTTGTTCTTGCATACGCTTCTGCAGAATACGACAGGCCGCCATTCTGACGACGGTTACGGGAATCAAATCGCCTTCAGCATCAAAAACTTGCGTCATGCCGATCTTTTTCCCTAGGACTCCAATTTCTTCTTTCATGACTCTAAGCGGCAGGTTAAACCTGCATTAGAAAAATATTTTCTCGTCGATTTCTGGGACGTGATGATATTTTGTCAAGTGTTTTTCATTTTATCCCTTATTTCGATCCTGTACTGATACTGACTTCCACTCCCGAAGGAAGATTGAGTCGTTTCAGCGATTCAATGGTATCGGCCGTCGGTTCATAAATTTCCGCTAAACGCATATGTGTCCTCAGCTCAAACTGCTCCATCGATTTCTTATCTTTATGAGGTGAACGGTTGACTGAAAAACGCTCCGTCCGGGTCGGCAGAGGAACAGGTCCCACCACTCTCGCACCGGAACGTTTCGATGCATCGACGATTTCCGCCGCCGACTGATCCACCAAACGATGATCAAAACTCTTTAGCTTAATACGAATTTTCTGTGCCATTTTCTCTTAAGAACGAGCAATCGTCCGCGTTGATGCCTCAATAATTCTCTGAAGAATCGCTGATGGGACTTGCTCGAAATGCGATGGTTCCATCGAATAACTCGCCCGTCCCTTTGTCAAGGACCTTATGTCTGTTGCATAGCCGAACATCATTTCGAGCGGTACCCATGCGTCGATATTCGCCAACAACCCCTTCATCTCCATTTTTTGAATCTGACCACGACGGCGATTCAAATCTCCCATGATATCTCCCTGATATTCCTCGGGCGTCACAACTTCCACTTTCATAATTGGTTCCAACAGAATAGGGGACGCCTTCTTCATCCCATCTTTGAAGGCAAAAATACCCGCCATCTTAAACGCCATTTCCGAAGAATCCACTTCGTGAAAACTACCATCGACAATCCTGACCTTGATATCAATCGCCGGATAACCTGCAATCACACCATTGCGCGCACCTTCCAAAATACCTTCCTGCGACGGCTTGATGTATTCCTTAGGAATGATACCGCCCACAATTTCATTGATAATCTCAAGGCCGGAACCCTTTTCGCCCGGCTCGATTTTTACGACCACATGACCATACTGGCCCCGTCCACCAGATTGACGGATGAATTTGCCTTCGCCATCGGCCGATGCCGTAATCGTCTCGCGATAGGCAATTTGCGGCCGTCCAGCATTGGCATCCACTTTAAACTCCCGGAAGAGACGATCGCGGATAATGTCCAGATGCAATTCCCCCATGCCAGCAATGATGGTCTGACCCGTTTCGGGATTGGATGAAACTTGAAATGTCGGGTCTTCTTCTGCCAAACGCTGCAGAGCCAACGACAATTTCTCTTGATCGGCCTTCGATTTAGGTTCGATCGACATGCTGATGACCGGATTTGGGAAAGTAGGGGGCTCCAGAGCTTCATCCGAAGAACGATCGCACAGCGTATCGCCCGTAATCACGCTTTTCGCGCCGATAATGGCACAGATATCACCCGAATAGGCCACATCGATGTCCTCGCGCATATCTGCCTTCATAACCATCAATCGGCTGATGCGTTCCGTATTGCGCGTACGGGGATTATAGAACACCTCTCCTTTGCGCAATTGCCCTCTATAGACGCGGCAAAAGACCAATTTCCCGACGTAAGGATCCGTCATCAATTTAAAACCTAAGGCCGAGAGCGCACCCTTATCATCCGGCCGGACTTCTACTTCTGACCCATCGTCGCAGAAAGCCTTCATCGGCGGAAGATCCAACGGTGATGGCAAATAATTCACGACGGCATCCAATAGCATCTGAACACCTTTGTTCTTGAAGGAACTGCCCGGAATGACCCCTATGAACTTCATGGCAATGGTTGCCCGCCGAATCGCTCGGTGCATTTCATCCGACGAGACCGCTATGCCCTCTAAAAACTTCATGGCCAATTCATCGTCGAAATCCGCCAACGCCTCCAGTAGAGACTCACGCCACTGCTTCGCTGATTTCTGGTACGATTCCGGAATAGCTACTTCTTTAAAGGCTACGCCCAATGGATCTGTCTCATCATAGACATAGGCGACCATCTTGACGAGATCGATGAGCCCCTGAAATGCTTCTGCCGATCCGATATTTAGAAATAACGGATGCGCATTGCCGCCCAATTTTTTGCGAATGTCCTCCACGGCTCCTAAAAAATCAGCCCCTACGCGATCCATCTTGTTGATGAAGGCAATTCTCGGCACATGATACTTATCCATCTGTCGCCAGACGGTTTCGGATTGAGGCTGCACACCAGCAACGGAACAGAAGACGGCCACCGCTCCATCCAAAACGCGAAGAGATCGTTCCACTTCGGCTGTAAAATCGACATGTCCCGGGGTATCGATCAGATTGATCTGATGAGGAATTTTTCGAAAAAGGCCCTCCCGAGTCGTCCATCCGCAACTGATGGCAGCCGACGTAATGGTAATGCCGCGCTCGCGTTCCTGTTCCATCCAATCCGTCACAGCCGTTCCCTCATGCACTTCACCCATCTTATGAACGACACCAGTGTAATAGAGGATGCGTTCCGTCGTCGTCGTCTTACCGGCATCGATATGAGCGGCAATACCAATATTGCGGGTGAATTCCAAGGGCACTTTGCGCTTGGGCGAATTGACGGGAGAAATAGCTTTAGGATCCATGACGAACGCTTCCCTCTTAAAAATTACCAACGCAAATGGACAAAAGCACGATTCGCTTGCGCCATACGATGAACTTCCGTCTTTTTCTTCACGACATTGCCGGTATTATTATAAGCATCGATGATCTCCTGACTCAAGGCATCCGCCATATGCTTGCCCTTACGCCCAAGTGCCGATTGAATCATCCAGCGAAAAACCAATGCCTGTTGCCGTGTGGGCGGAATCTCAACCGGTATCTGATAGGTCGCCCCACCGACACGACGGCTCCTGACCTCCAATTTCGGACGCGCATTTTCCAATGCCCCCAGGAGCAATGTCACCGGATCACCTTTGCCAATCTCTTCACTCGCCAACTCAATGGCCCGATAGACAATGGAACAAGCCAGAGAACGCTTGCCACGTTCCATGATCATGTTGACCAATTGGCCCACCAATACACTTCCAAAGCGCGGGTCCTCTGCGATGGGACGTTTTTCGGCTCTTCTACGACGCGACATAGTTATGAATCCTTTTTCTTGGCTTCCTTAGGACGCTTGACCCCATACTTGGAACGACTGCGGCGGCGTTTTTCCACACCGGAACAATCCAATGTGCCCCGAACAATATGGTAGCGCACACCCGGTAAATCCTTCACTCGGCCGCCGCGAACCAATACAACACTATGCTCCTGCAGCTTATGACCTTCATCCGGGATATAGGCAATGACCTCATCGCCACCATGCGTCAGGCGCACTTTGGCCACCTTGCGAATGGCGGAATTCGGCTTTTTCGGCGTACGCGTCATGACCTGCACACAGACCCCTCGGCGAAAAGGATTCGACCCTAAGGCCGGAGATTTCGATTTAACTACGACCTGCACACGAGGCTTATGAACTAATTGATTGATGGTAGGCATCCTTTAAATAAACAAAACTTTCTTTTTCAGAAGAGGGCACGCTAGAACTCCCACTTGGAGAAGCAAGCCTTTATTCCATAAAAAATCACATAAATATTCACTTTCTCTCATTTTGGCCACCGGACTGTATTTCTATCGACTAGAATTTTTCTCCACACGACACCTTAGACTCTCTTGCTTCCTGCCCGCCTTTGGGCCCTTCGGACCCTTGCCCGCTTTGCGGGCCGCGATAGAAAAATAAAAATCTTCATTTTTCATCGCAAAGGCGGGCTTATCCTCGCACCCTGAAACACGCCACTTCAACCTCCCAATGCCCTTTCCACCGCATACTCTTGCCCAAAATCATCGGAGTCATCCACCGGTTTCGCCTTTAAATGGCGATATGACGGATAACCCGTCCCGGCCGGAATCAAATGGCCCATGATGACATTTTCCTTGAACCCACGTAGGCGATCGATCTTGCCCAAGGTCGCCGCATCGGTCAAAACCCGCGTCGTTTCCTGGAACGAAGCGGCCGAAATAAAGCTCTCTGTTTCCAGCGAAGCCTTTGTAATACCTTGCAGTATAGGTTCTGCTTCGCCTGCTTTTCCTCCGGCCACGATGACCTTTTCATTTTCCTTCATGAAATGTTCGCGATCGACCTGCTCTCCCCAGAAGAAATCCGTATCGCCCGTATCCGTCACGCGAACCTTGCGTAGCATACGCGACACGATGATCTCGATATGCTTATCATTGATCACAACCCCTTGCGATCGATAGACTTTTTGGATTTCAGAAATGATGTACTCCTGCGTATGCGCCACACCTAAAATCTGCAAGATCTCATGAGGATCCGCCGCACCTTCTGTCAAGTGCTGTCCGCGACTGACAAAATCACCCTCATGGACAATAGTATGCACTTCCCGAGGGATCAAATGCTCCTCTCGACGATCGGATTCCGAATCCGTTACCCATAGGCGTTTTTTATTGCGTACCGGTGCCCCGAAAGAGACAATGCCATCGATCTTGGCCATTTCGGCCACTTCCTTTGGCTTCCGAGCTTCCAACAATTCCACAATACGCGGCAGACCACCTGTAATATCCTGTGTACGTGATGTCAGGCGTGGCGTCTTGGCCAGAAGAGCTCCTGCGACGATACGATCGCCATCATTCACCACAATTTGCGCCCCTATGGGAATACTGTAAACCGCTAGAATTTGCTTCTCCTCTCCTTTCGCCGCATTTTTGACCACTTCGAAGCGCGGATTGAGATCTTCCTTATGCTCCACGACAATCATCGCCATACGACCCGATGTGTTGTCGACATCCTGTTTGACAGTCACACCGGCAATGATATCTTTAAAATGAATGATACCGCCGTGTTCCGAAAGAATGGGAATGTGATACGGGTCCCACATGGCGATGACGGTTCCCTTTTCCACCTCAACGCCATCGGGCACCATCAACACAGTCCCAACGGTCATGCTGTAGCGCTCCAATTCATTTCCATCCGCATCTTCTAGGCTCACGGCACCGGTCTTACTCAGGACGACGTGCAGATTATTTTCCGCTGATACGCAACGAAGATCCTTATAGCATACTTTTCCCTTATGGCGCGTACGGTATTCCGGATTCTTCAGCACTTGACTGGCCACACCACCGATATGGAACGTGCGCAATGTCAATTGTGTACCCGGTTCGCCAATCGATTGAGCCGCCACAATCCCAACCGCTGAACCTTTTTGAACCATACTGTTGGTGGCCGGGTCGATACCATAAGCCTGGGGCGCAATCCGATTGCGATGGGTACCCGTCAGGGGCGATAATATCTTCACACGTTCGATGCCACACTGCTCGATATGATGCGCCACATCGGGCGTGACGAGTTGCCCTCTTTCGGCGATGAGCTCTCCGCTGGCCGGATGGATAACATTTTCGGCCACACAGCGCCCCACGATACGATCCGTTAAACTGACAATTTCCTCATCTCCATCGATAATGGCTTGTTTCCAAATGCCTTGGGAGCCGGCATCCACTTCATCGGTGACGACGACATCCATCGCCACATCGCAGAGTTTACGTGTCAAATAACCCGCATCGGCTGTCTTCAGAGCCGTATCCGTCAAGCCCTTACGAGCCCCATGTGTCGCGATAAAATACTCCGGAACCGATAACCCCTCACGGAAAGAGGCTACAATCGGCCGTTCGATAATTTCGCCCGAAGGTGTGGCCATCAATCCGCGCATACCGCACAATTGCCGCACCTGTTGACGATTACCGCGTGCGCCCGAATCCATCATCAGATAGACGGAATTGACCTCACCCATGGCCGAACCTTTCGCCAGGCTCTTGAAGGTCTCATCGGCCACTTCATCCGTCGTATTCGTCCAAATATCAATGACTTTGCTGCGCCGCTCTCCCTTCGTCAAAACACCTTTCTTATACTGCATTTCGACATTTGAAACCTTCTGACGCGCGACCGAAAGTAAGGCCTCTTTTGTCTTCGGGATTATCATATCGGCCACGCTGATAGAAAGCCCAGCATAGGTGGATTCCATAAAGCCGAGATTCTTCACAGCGTCCAAAATAAGGACGGATTTTGCCTTACCGACTACTTTATAGATGTCCATCACCAGCTCACTCAGCGCTCCTTTGGCGATCGGTTTATTGATAAAACCCAAATCTCTCGGCAAAACACTATTTAAAATCACTCGCCCCACCGTCGTCCGTATGATATGTTTATGGCTATCCCCATAACGTGTTTCCTTTCCGTAGTCAGGATTTGCCAAATCGATCCAATCGCTCCTGCGGACTGCTCTATTCGCCTCCGCCAATAATACCTCATCGATACTGCCCATCAACGGGAAATGCATCTGCTGCTCCATCGGTTTAGGAGCACATGTCAGATAATAAATACCGAGAACAATATCCTGCGAAGGCGTTAAAATGGACTTACCGCTCGACGGTGCGAAGAGATTATGCGAGGCCAACATCATCGTCTTACATTCCGCGACGGCTTCTAACGAAAGCGGGACATGGACGGCCATCTGATCACCATCGAAATCCGCATTGAAAGCGGCACAAACCAATGGATGAAGTCGAATCGCATCTCCTTCGATCAGGACCGGTTCAAATGCTTGAATCGATAGGCGATGCAATGTCGGCGCTCGATTGAGTAAAATCGGATGTCCTTTCGTAACTTCTTCCAAAATATCCCATACTTCCGGCGATTGCTTTTCGATCATCTTACGAGCACTGCGAACCGTATGGACAAAGCCCAATTCCCTCAAACGACGGATAATAAAGGGTTCGAAGAGCACCAAGGCCATTTTTTTCGGAAGTCCGCACTGATGTAACTTCAGTTTAGGCCCAATGACGATGACGGAACGACCGCTGTAATCGACGCGCTTACCCAATAAATTTTGCCGAAAACGTCCCTGTTTGCCCTTCAACATCTCGCTGAGAGACTTGAGTGGACGATTGCCGGAACCCAATACAGCTCGTCCATGACGTCCATTATCGAACAGAGCATCCACCGCTTCCTGCAGCATGCGCATCTCGTTGTGTACAATGACGTCCGGTGTCTTGAGTTGCAGCAGGCTCTTAAGACGATTATTACGGCTGATAACACGGCGATAAAGGTCATTGAAATCACTCGTGGCAAAGCGCCCCCCTTCCAGTGGAATCAATGGCCTTAAATCCGGAGGAAGAATCGGCAGTGCCTCTAGAACCATCCATTCCGGACGAGCTCCTGATTTCAGAAAACCTGATACTAATTTTAAGCGTTGTACCAATCGCTGCTTCGTCTGCTTGGAGCGAGTATGATAGAGTTCTTCCTGGATTTCGGATGCCATCTCCTCAAGATCCTTTTCGCACAAGATATCCCGAATCGCCGTTGCTCCCATCTTGGCCGTAAAGGCATCGGCCCCATACTCCTCCTGAAAACGCACATATTCCTGTTCCGACAGGAGCTGTCCCTTCTTCAAGGTCGTCGATCCAGGATCCGTCACCATATAGTTCTCGAAATAGATAACGCGCTCCAAATCTCGACTGCTGATGCCCATAAAAAGTCCCAAACGACTGGGTAAACTTTTCAGAAACCAGATGTGAGAAACCGGAATCGCGAGCTCGATATGCCCCATGCGTTCACGACGTACGCGCGATAATGTCACCTCCACTCCACAACGTTCACAGACAACGCCCTTGTACTTGATGCGCTTATATTTGCCGCATGCGCATTCATAATCGCGTACAGGCCCGAAAATACGCTGACAAAAGAGGCCACCCACTTCTGGCCTAAAGGTACGATAATTAATCGTCTCGGGATTTTTGATCTCCCCACTCGACCAGGAACGGATGGCATCCGGCGACGCGACGGAAATTTCTACGTGATCGAAATCACTTGTCTCGCTGAAGCCTAAAAATTTCTTTATCTCTTCGTTATTGCTCATACAAAATTCGGCATTTCATGGCATGGGGAAATGCTCTTCACTTTCCAGGCGGATATCCAAACACAAACTCTGCAGTTCCTTCATCAAGACATTGAATGACTGCGGTATTCCCGCCTGCAACGTATTGTCACCTTTCACAATGGATTCATAAATCTTCGTTCGACCCTGAATGTCGTCTGACTTAACGGTCAAAAGCTCCTGAAGTGTATAGGCGGCTCCATAAGCCTCCAGTGCCCATACTTCCATCTCACCAAAGCGCTGACCACCGAATTGTGCCTTGCCGCCCAAGGGCTGCTGCGTCACTAAGCTGTAAGGCCCGACGGCACGGGCATGAATTTTATCCGCCACGAGATGATTCAGTTTCATCATGTAAAGGACGCCCACGGCTACTTCCTGTTCAAACGCCTCTCCCGTACGCCCATCATATAGCTTCGTCTTGCCCGAAATAGGTAAACCCGCTTTCTGCAAATACTCCTGTATGTCTGCCTCCGAAGCACCATCGAAAACCGGCGTAGCGATCGCAATACCCAATTTTTGACACGCCCAACCAAGATGCGTTTCGAAAACCTGGCCCACATTCATGCGACTTGGAACTCCGAGAGGGTTTAAAATGACATCGACCGGCGTCCCATCCGGAAGAAATGGCATGTCCTCCTGCTTGACAATACAGGAAACAACACCTTTATTGCCATGCCGACCGGCCATCTTATCACCTACTTGAATCTTACGCTTTGTCGCAATAAAGACCTTAACGCTCTTGATGACACCGCTTTCTCCCAAACTACCAGCCTCTACTAGGGCTATCTTACGCACACGTTCCTGCTCCAATTCCTTAAACCGATAGCGGTAGGCATCGATGATCTCCATGATACGATTGCGTACCGGCGATGGTTCTGTTTCGACATGCTCCGAGCAGGCCGCTAAACGACGTAAAAGCGTCTTAGTGATCTTACGATTAGCCGGAATCACGACCTCCTGCGTTTCACCGTTACGAATATCCAACGGAATTTTTTCTCCCAAAAGAATACTCGACAAAGCCTCCGTCAAATCATTGCGCAGACGATCTTCCTGTTCACGAAATTCTTCATTGACGCGCTTGATGTGGCGCTGTATACTGGAAGGTGAAATCTCTCTCTGGCTCTCATCGGCATAACCCGATATCCGGACATCCATGACCACACCATAGCATCCTGGCGGAACGACCAATGATGAATCCTTCACATCCGATGCCTTTTCTCCAAAGATCGCGCGCAATAATTTCTCCTCCGGAGCCAATTCTGTTTCACCCTTGGGCGTGATTTTCCCCACGAGAACATCTCCCGGTTTTACTTCTGAACCGACGCGAATGACTCCATCGCGATCTAGACGCCGCAGAGTTTCCTCTCCTAAATTGGGAATATCGCGCGTAATTTCCTCCTCACCCAACTTGGTATCACGCGCCACGCACTCAAATTCCTCGATGTGAATCGATGTGAAGATATCCTCATTCACCATCCGCTCATTCAAAATGATCGCATCCTCAAAATTGTAGCCATCCCAAAGCATGAACGCGACGACGACATTACGGCCCAAAGCGAGCTCACCCTGATCCGTCGAGGCCCCATCCGCCAACACTGTTCTCACCTGCACCGCTTGGCCCTTTTTCACAATCGGATGCTGATTGAAACAAGTCGCCGCATTGGAACGGACAAATTTGCGCAATTTATACACATGGATACCGGACCGAGTGGGTACATTTTTTACGGGATCGAAATGTTTTGGCAGCGTACCGTCCGGCGATACGATGATCTGCTTCGCATCTGCGGATGCCACAATACCTTCGCTGAGGGACATCACCAATTGCTGAGAATCGCACGCCACTCTGTCTTCAATACCCGTCCCCACCAGCGGCGCCTGCGGCACCAAGAGCGGTACTCCCTGACGTTGCATATTTGAACCCATCAAGGCCCGGACAGGATCATCGTGTTCCAAGAAAGGAATGAGACCAGCGGCTACGGATATCACTTGTTTCGGAGATATATCGATATAGCTGACGGCATCCGGCTCCACTTCCAGGACTTGATCCTCCTGGCGGACAATGACTTTCCCCTGCAATTTTCCCGCTTTGTCCATTTCAGAATGCGCCTGAGCCACCATCAAATGCTCATCCTGAGAAGCATCCAGATACGCCACTTCATCCTTCACGACGCCTCCCTTCACCACGCGATATGGCGTTTCCAGTAGACCGAATTCATTGAGACGTGCATAAATACTCAACGAATTGATGAGGCCGATGTTCGCACCTTCCGGCGTCTCGATGGGACAGATACGACCATAATGCGAGGGCTGCACGTCACGCGCTTCGAATCCGGCACGATCGCGATTTAATCCCCCTGGTCCGAGGGCCGAAAGGCGTCGCTTATGGGCGATTTCCGAGAGGGGATTGATCTGATCCAGCAGCTGCGACAATTGACTACGTGCGAAGAAATCGCGCAAGAGACCCATGAAAATTCTGGGATTCACGAGACGCTGCGGCGACAACGAATCGACAGTTTGCTCATAAAGCGATAGCCTCTCACGAATGATGCGCTCCATACGAGTGAGTCCAACGCGACATTGATTGACCAATAATTCACCCACTGAGCGTACGCGACGATTCCCCAAATGATCCACCATATCCAGAAAACCTTCGCCCTTCCGGAGGCCACAGAGGTATTTCGTCGCCGCCACAACATCGACGACATCAACGAGACGATTTTCCAAATTTTTTGTCAAATGGAGGCGCTGATTGATCTTATAACGCCCAACACGTCCCAAATCATAGCGCCGTGAATCGCTGAATAAATACTGAAACATTGATGTCGCTCCGGCCAATGTGACAGGCTCGCCCGGGCGCAAACGCTTGTAAATTTCCCGCAAAGCTTCCTCTTGATTATGTGCCGTATCGCGTTCCAAACTACGTATGACCATGCCGTCATCGACGGATGCGTCAAATACCTCAACCTTCTCGATGGCAGCGGCTTCGAACGCCTTCAGGGTCGTCTTCGACAAAGATTCATAGGCCCGCGCCAACACAATTCCCTCCTTGGCATCGACCACATCTTCGACCAGAAGCAGACTGGAAACATCGGACTTTCGCATCAATACCGAGACCTTCTTCTCTTCAACCTTATAGAAAAGATTCAAGACATCGCGATTGGAACCAAAACCCATGGCTCGCAATAATGTCGTGACGAGGAATTTACGACGACGGCGGCGGCGATCCAGATAGACATACATGAGATCATTGGGATCGAACTGGACCTCAATCCATGTTCCATGATCAGGAATCATGCGAAAAGCATATAATATTTTCCCGCTCGTGTGTGTTGTAGCCTCAAAACAAATACCCGGTGAGCGATGCAATTGACTCACGACGACGCGTTCGGCTCCGTTGATGACGAATGAACCGCGATTTCCCATGACCGGTAATTCACCGAAATACACCTCTTCCTGCCGCGCTTCCTCGCCCTCGCGAACTCGCAATGTGACATACAGAGGCAGCGCATAGGTGATGCCCTCCCGGATACAATAATCCTGCGTATGGCGCGTCTCGCCCAAACGATAAGCCACATATTCCAAGCGGCAATTTCCGCCATAATCCTCGATGGGAAACGCCTCCTGGAAAACGGCCTGCAATCCGACGGCACGTCTCTTTTCAGGAGCCACATCCTTCTGCAAAAAATCAGCAAAAGACTGGAGCTGAATTTCAATAAGATTAGGCGGAGCAATAACTTCTTTTAGCTTTCCGAATGAAATACGATGCGACATAGCAATAAAGGACACAACTCATCACCTCATTTCAAAAAGCGGAGGTCTCGCTTTAAAAAAAGAAAACCGAGAAAGTTTTCGCAAACGTTCTCCACATTGTCCAGATGGTAACAGGATGAATCCAGATCTTAAAAACACAATCAATGGTCGAAAGATCTCGATTTTACTTCACTTCGACTTTAGCTCCCACGGCCTCTAACTTCTGCTTAATCTCCTCTACTTCTGCTTTGGAAATCCCTTCTTTCACAGGTTTAGGAGCGGCCTCTACGAGATCTTTTGCCTCCTTTAGTCCAAGACCTGTGATGGCACGGATCTCCTTGATGACATTGATCTTATTATCTCCAATTGCCGTAAGAGTGATGCTGAACTCCGTCTTTTCCTCGACGGCTTCCGCCGGAGCGGCTGCCACTGCCGCCGCTGCCACCGCAACCGGAGCCGCTGCACTGACGCCCCATTTCGCTTCCAAATCCTTTACGAGAGAAGCGATCTCCAATACAGACTGGTTACTCAACCAATCGATAACTTGTTCTTTTGTGATATCTGCCATAGTTTCCTCCTTGGAGCATTTTAGCGACCCCTTTTATCAAGATCATTTAAGAGACATTCTCCTAAAATACTGCCGACTCAGATTAAAAAAATTCATTTCCCTTAACGCGTTTTCGCCTGTAAAACATTGAGTAAACCTTGTGGAACTGCCTGGAGCACATATAGCATCCGACGGGCCGATTCCTGTAAAAGCGATAGGAAACGTTCCCGCAATTCGTCCAACGTCGGCAATTCCGACAGAGCTTTTACTTCCTCCGGATTCAAAAGATGATCGGCCAAGGCACCACATTTGATGATCAGCTTATCGTCATGTTTTTTTCGGAATTGCAAGAGAGCTTTGGCTACGCTGGAAGGATTACAACCACCGGCCACAATCGCCGTAGGGCCCGATAAAATTTGCTTAAAATCTGGCAAAGGTAATTCATTCGCCGCCAACTGCAGGATGGTATTTTTGACGACATGAAAGACAGCCCCTTCTGCCTTTAATATTTTTCGCAATTCCTCAACTTCCTCTACGCGGATACGAGAAAAATCTACCAAATAGACATAGCCTGAATCCTGCAAATACGTCACCGTTTCGCGAACCAGTAAACTTTTCTCCGCTCTCATTGCTGATTTCCTTTCGTATCCATCTTCAAATATTCCTGCGAATCTAACCGGATTCCGGGAGTCATGGTGGCGCTTAGAACCATGTTATGGATAAAACGACCCCGAAAGGCTTCCGGTCGAGCATGGCATACCGCCTCTATGGCCGCTTTGATATTATCCCATAAATATTCTCTCGACAACGATCGCTTCCCTACGACAACGGCCATATTAGCTGTTTTATCCATCTTAAATTCAACCCGTCCGGCCTTGACGTCCTGAATCACCGATACCAAATCATCGGATACTGTTCCTGATTTTGGGCTGGGCATCAGACCACGCGGGCCTAAAATACGTGCAATCGTCCGAACTTGCTTCATGGCCGATGTCGTCGCAACGGCCACATCAAAATCCATCCACCCGTCCTGTACTCGCTGCATCACATCATCGAGCCCTGCCACTTCCGCACCAGCCGCTAATGCCTCTTCCGGAGATTCCGTAAAGGCGACAATCCGTACCACTTTACCACTCCCATGGGGCAAACGCACCATTCCACGAACCATTTGATCACTCAATTTGGGATCGACACCCAGATGAATCGAAAGTTCCACTGTCTCATCGAAACGAGCCTTTGGCATTTTTCCCAGGCATTCAAGCGCAGCCTCTACAGAAAAATACTGCTTTAAATCCACCAATTCCTGTGCCTTGCGCTGATGTTTACTCTGTACTTTCATAACGATTCATTCATGTTGCTCAGGCACTGATTTCGATACCCATGCTGCGCGCCGTTCCTTCTATCATACGAGTCGCTGCTTCTTGACTCTCCGCATTGAGGTCAGATGCCTTCAAGGCTACGATTTCCATGACCTGTTTCCGCGTGACTTTCCCTACTTTATCTCGATTCGGTACTCCAGAACCTTTGGGAACCCCAGCCGCTTTCCGCAATAGAACTGCTGCTGGTGGTGATTTCAATTCAAAAGAAAAAGAACGATCAGCATAGACCGAAATTACAGCGGGAATGATCATCCCGGCCTGATCCTTTGTCCGAGCGTTGAATTCTTTACAGAAAGCCATGATATTCACACCTGCCGCACCTAAAGCTGGCCCTACAGGGGGAGCGGGATTGGCCGCCGCAGCTGGTAGCTGTAACTTAATCTTGTGGATGACTTTCTTCGCCATAATATTTGAGCCCTATCATTCTTCTACCGGCCCTACTTGACCGAACTCTGCTTCAACTGGCGTTGAACGACCAAATAGCAAGACTGAAATTGTTAATTTTCCATTCTCATTGTCGATGGCCTCTATTTGTCCTATGGAATTGATAAAAGGACCTTCCTGAATCTTGACCTTATCGCCCAGTGTGAAAGCCGACTTCGGTAAGGGATTGTCCTCCGATGCCTTGATCTGTCCTTGAATCCGCTCGATCTCATGAGATTTCAAGGCAACGGGTTTTTCACCACCCACAAAGCCTACCACTCCTTGAGTTCTGCGAATCAGTTGCCATGGCTCTTGCCAGACTTGTCCCGCGTCGTCATAGAGCTGCGCATGGACAAAGACATAGCCCGGATAGAGCTTTTTATGTCGATGTGATTTCTTACCGTTCTTAATCTCTATTATTTTTTCCATGGGCACGAGCACTTCATAAATGCCATGACATCCTGCAGGATCTACGATATGATCCAAGCATGCCTTGATCTTCATTTCTTGGTTCGATAAAACCTGCAACGCATACCATTGCGGCTCATGTGTCGAGAGATGTGTCATGCGATGATCAAGTTCCCAAACGACCTCTTACCCATGTGCTCAGAAGGTCCACTACTTCATACAGTGCGAAATCGGAGACACTGACAAAAGCACCCAAGATCAGCATACCCACGAGGACAACAACAATGGATTGTGACAATTCCTTTTTATCCGGCCAGGAAGCCTTTCGCAGCTCCGTCACCGTCTCTCCACAAAAATTACGCACTCTCGCTAACCACTTCATAATGCTCTTGTTTGCTACGTCTTTTAACCGTTTCCTGCTGACATATGGCAGGAGAAGAGGGACTCGAACCCCCAACTTACGGTTTTGGAGACCGTTGCTCTACCAATTGAACTATTCTCCTACATACACAAAGATAAAATATTTGAAGAACTACGCGAATTTCCCTCTACTTTCAACCTAGAATACTACTTCCGTAATACGCCCAGCGCCGATAGTATGTCCTCCTTCGCGAATCGCAAAACGCTGGCCTTTTTCCATCGCGATCTTTTTTTGTAAGTCCACTATGACACCTAGGTTATCCCCTGGCATGACCATTTCTGTTTCGGCAGGAAGCTGTACCACACCGGTGACATCGGCTGTTCCGAAGAAAAATTGCGGCCGATAACCCTGAAAGAAGGGCGTATGGCGTCCTCCTTCCTCCTTCGTCAGGACATAAATCTCAGCTTTCGCCTTAGAATGCGGCGTGATCGTCCCTGGTTTAGCTAATACATGACCGCGTTCCACGTCCTTTTTATCGACACCGCGTAACAGAATACCGACATTATCTCCTGCTCGACCCTCATCGAGCAGCTTGCGGAACATTTCGATACCCGTACAGGTCGTCTTGCGCGTATCCCCCAAACCGATAATTTCCACCTCTTCGCCGACCTTAATCACGCCGCGTTCAATGCGGCCTGTGGCCACCGTCCCGCGACCGGTTATGGAAAACACGTCCTCTACCGACATTAAGAATGGCCTATCTATATCACGGTTCGGCTCGTCGATCTCCCTATCCAATGCCGCTAATAATTTGTTAATTGCCTCGATGCCCTCCGGACGTCCTTCTAGGGCCGCTAGGGCTGAACCGCGTACAATGACGATCTTATCACCATTATAGTCATATTTATTGAGAAGATCGCGGATCTCCATCTCGACTAAATCGAGCAGCTCCGGATCATCCAAAAGATCGACCTTGTTGAGAAATACGACGAGATTCGGAATGCCTACTTGGCGAGCCAATAAGATGTGTTCGCGCGTTTGAGGCATCGGACCATCGGCGGCACTGACGACGAGGATGGCGCCATCCATCTGGGCCGCACCCGTGATCATGTTCTTGACGAAATCAGCATGCCCTGGGCAATCGACGTGTGCATAATGACGTCCATCACTCTCATATTCCACGTGGGAAACCGCGATCGTGACGGTCTTGGAAGCATCACGGATCGTCCCTCCCTTCGTCACATCCGCGTAAGACTTGAATTCCGCCAACCCCTTGTCCGATTGGACTTTGAGAATAGCGGTCGTTAACGTCGACTTACCATGGTCGACGTGACCAATTGTGCCGACATTGACGTGCGGCTTCGTTCTAGCGAAGGTTTCTTTAGCCATTTGTTCTCTTCAATAATTGATAAAAGATTCACCCTGGAGCCCCCGAGCGGATTTGAACCGCCGACCTCATCCTTACCAAGGATGCGCTCTGCCAACTGAGCTACAAGGGCAACGAATACAGTCCACTTTCTCGCTGAACTCCAGCGACAACCATTCTTGGCAAAAGAATCTGTTGACATATAAAAGTCCGGTCAATCCTAAAATGTTAAGTTTTTTATATGACTGTTTTTATTTTTGTTTTATTTCGCCCCAAAGACAGATTTTCATGCCCTTGAGAACATTCTTTCCTTATCGTTCTTTTCTCCTATCAGTCAAGATCTGTTCGTCGAAATCTACCGATGTCGTGGCCCGTTGCGTTCTCTCCATGGAAATTGGCCACACCCTGTTATTTTTCCTCTGCTAGATGGTGTCGTCAAACCAGGCAGCAATCTTTTCGCCTTATTCCACAATTCATCTGATAGGTCATATTTCCTATGTGCCTTTTTGTCCATTTCCTCCGTCTTCTTCTCTTTTCTCTTTGTCCACCTTTTCATTTGGTGACACCACCTAAGCCCCTAAGGAAAATTTTCCTCCAGCGCCAAAATCTGTCCACCGAAATCTGCCGATGCTGTGGTCCGTTGCTTTCTCTCTCTTTCTTTCTGTTAGACTCAGGTTTGGCTACATCTCATCATTTCCTTCTTTTCCCTCTGTTAATTCCGACCGTTTTCTACTGCTGCCTTTCCTTTCGCTGGATTCTGCTGTTTTTTCTGCTGAACTTGGCCGTTTTCTTCCGCTGCCTTTGGATCTCTTCGAGATCGCCCGCGAAGCGGGCCACAGCGGGCCCTTTCAGGGCCTGCTGCAAAGGCAGCCGAGACCGGAGCTACCGGACAGAACACATCCACTCAAAAGAACCGGCAGATGAAATATTTGGCAAAACTGACAGAATGGCCTACTCAACGAAACAGACGAATGGACTCCCGATAAGACTTCGACACTCGATAAGACTTCTCCATATCATCTCCAATGGATATCCGATGAAATATTCAGTGGCCACTTCTCACGACCGTCGACGCTCGACCAGCGGATTTATGAGTCACTCGACAAAACAGACAAACGGACATTCGGCCCAATACCCAATGCCGCTTCCTACGGACGTCGGCCAGCGACCGGCAGCTTTGCCGCTTCAGTCAGTGTCGGAGTCGAATTTCTCTCCAACCGTAGAAGAAACTTCTGATTATCTTTCCTGAGCGAATTTCATCGTCCCATTACGGACAGACATAGGGATCGAGGCCGAGGCAACCTTGAAAGAATGTCGCGTCTTGAGCCTGAAGTCGTTGAAGTTGTTCCTCAATGGCAGCGAGGCGCTGAGAAGTTGAGGCCGTTATGTCGGGCTCATTCCCATCGGAATAGGACTTATCGCAGCATGCCTTGACTTCGCGATGACAGCGTTCCCAGTGGCGGATCTGTTGCCGACGAAAAGCTTCCAGCCGTTGCTGGTACCATTCTTGCGAACGTATCGTCGAAGGATCGAACATTTTTCGGAATTCCGGCGAGGAACGTTGTAATCCATCCGATTCTCCAAAAGCCATGATTTCCAGTAGTGCTCGGAGTGGCGGACAGGCGCCCTCAATGGAGCCATCGTGAAAAAAGATCTCGGCGGCTCTCCGATGGGCATCGACGATATTCGCCATGCTTTGGGAAAAAATGTCCCTGTCCTGTAATTCTGGTCGTAGCATTTCTTCCGTAAAGAGTGTCTCTGGACTTGAGAAAATACGTCCGGCGAATGTTTTGACAAAATGATCCGTGATGCGGTATCCCAGGCGACTAGCTTCGACACAGTGGCCTTCGTGTATGAAATCACAACAGGGCTCCAGGTAACCGTGTTCTATGAGAAACGAAGCATCGCGTTCTTCGGCCGACATGCGGCACCATATCTCCGGTATGAGATAAGTCACATCATGGCCTATGGGATGATGAGGCCCCAGAAAGCCAGCCGAGGATACAAAGCCTTGATAACCAGTCAGCAGGAAACTGGTCAGGGCATTGTTGAGATCGGTGATCGTACTCAGGCCATTGAAAGGTCGTTTGGTCATGACGCCTTCGAGTCCACTACCCGTCGTCGAGGGAGATTTCCCGGTCATGTTAGAGGCATATTCCATAAAAAGCTCCGGTAGTTCGAGATAATGAAGCGGATTGTGAACGGAAAGCGGCGCGATATTTTCTTCCGGAGGATTATTGCGCCGGCCGGAAATGACGGCCTGAACACTATAGTGGATAGCCTGATCTTCGGAGAGCTGTCGCGCAAGGCATGTGGAAGTACGGAGGAGGTAGGCCTTTCGTGCCTGCGTCAGGTCTTCTCGATCTTCGAGGTAGCGCGGATTGGTGCTGAAGGTATTATGGGACATGCGCCGTCGGACGGAAGGACAGGCGGCGAATCGAGGACCATCGGTTTGCTCTGCGAATGTCTTTAAAAGATGTTGCATCGGTTCGGTATAGCGGGAAAAGGCAATGCTGTCGGCTACCATGATGCGTGCCTCTTCTCGTGTAATGGGATGCAGATTGCACGTAAATGTCTCGGGTAGTGTCATGGCGTATTCCGATTTATGATCATATCCCGGAACAATCGCCTCGTCAGGACGTTGGTAGAGACGGTATTCGATATTGCTGACGAACTTAACCGAAGGATGACCCTCGGCATTGAGACCGGAAAGTGAATCTATGGGCACGACAACCGAAGCAGTAATGTCGTCTTCCATCTGCCATTTGCAGGCCGGATAGAAATCTTGGCGAAGTGTAAAGAGACGTCCGGATTGGCGATGGGTTGAGCCCACTCGCAGATAGCGGGCGATGAGTGGCGTTTCGAGGTATTTTAATGTATAACCGGAATGGCCATTGATCGCATCGACCGAGAAATAATGCGGCCAATCCTTGCCCCAGGAGGGTCTGTAATAGGCTTTTAGGACAAAGAGCAGATCTTTTAAATAGGGTGGTAGCGATGTGATCCATTGATTATGTTCATCGCTGTAATCCTTATGCGGATGGAACATCTTGATGACGGACCCCAGGGAACGCCGTGGATCCAGTATCGGAAGTTCTTCCTTTTCGGGATGACGGTAACGCCGCGAGAGGTCATGCTGCAGTATGGCCTCCAATTGCCTAAAATCCTCCTGCAGGTCTTCGACGAGTACTGTACCGGTCGTGATGTTGTCCGCAATGGGACTGGCAATTTCTGACTTGCCGCCACCTGATACCGTCGACGGCTTGTGGCAAAAGACGCATTCACCTCGTGTCCCGACGAGGCGCCAGCGATCATAGCTACCGTGAGTCGGTGCGATAAGTTCGACCCTATATCCAGAGGGCAGAATGTAGGTTTTCTCAGGCTGTAGTGGGATAGAAACTTCTTGACCGTGCTGATTCCAGCGGACAGCCAGTGGTTGAAGCGTAAAAAGAGCATCTTCCGGAACGTAGAAAATATCGTCATAATGTTGATCAATCGCGTAGCCCTCGGGCTGCGGTATTAAGGAATGAGTATGTGTCTTCAATAATTGGGCGAAGGTATGGGGTGATGTCTCGATCCGCGTGAGCCGAAACTCATCGCCGAGATCGTAGGAAGCAAAGGCCAATGTCCCACCGGAATGTTCCTCTTCGCACTGCCCATAGAGATTGGCGGAATAGCTGATGTGGGTTTTGATCTCCTTCTTGCCGTAGCCATTATAACTGTCGGCTATGATGGAGACGATGACACCCTCTAAGGTACGTGCCATGATTTTAAACGGTCGACCGTCGTGATAGCGCTCATGTTCATCGGACCAGCACATGCCATCGCGCTTCTGTCGTTCCGTCGCCTGAGAAATGTTGGGTAATCCAAGATCTTTCTTCTTGAGTTGTGTCAGATGCGGTGCGATGAGGATACAACCCGTATGACCTGTCCAGCCGTCGGGATCTAGAGCGGCATTATTTTCAGGGAGAGAAGAAGAGCCGGCGGTTCCGAAAATGCTCTCGACGCAGTCGATGAAGTTGACCAACGATCCGGGTGCGAAGAAACGAATTTCCATATATTTCTCGTGGCAAAATCCAGAAACTTCTGGGCAGACGACCGGCCGGAGATAGCTGGAGACAAAGCTGTAGGCCTTACGCCGTTGATTGGCGGTAAAGGGAAGCTCCAGAAGCTCCTGCGGCGGATGGCAGGCCGCTTTCAAGAGCCGCGCAAAGGCAATTTTCGGCACCTCTATCTTGTCATCCGGTACGACAGGCCCGCCTTCAACGATGTGGAAGACATCTTTTGTTGTTCGCTTGTCGACTTTCGGATTGTGCAAGATCCCTTGCACGACGCGATAGGAATCGATGTATTCCGAATGATACTCATCGCCATCGAGAGGTAAGGCCAGAATACGTGCCATACCATAACGATCGGTTTCGAATGTCTGCAATGGGAGCCATTCATGCCGATCGGCTTCTGGAATATCGGCTAAAAAGCGGTCGAGGAATTGCGTAATCCTCGTGTCGACCGGAGAGCGATAATGAGCCAAGAGTCGTCGGAAGGCTTGAGCATTGGCAAAAATCGGCGCAGCGATCCGGCTCACAGTATAGGGATCATCTTCTTCCATCTCCAGCGCTTGTCCCATCGCCATGAGGCGCAGTTTGATGTATTCCACCAGTGTTTTATCCTCTGAAATCGCTATGCGCGCACCATTCTCATCCAATCCAATTGCTTTTCTAATATCCATATACCAATCCCAAGTTATTTCCCTAATTTAGACTTTTTCCTCTTAAAAGCGAGCCCGAATGTATTTGACTCAAGTAAGTAATTTTCTATATTGCCTGCCGACTCCAGTTTGCTGGGGCTACTATAATGGAGGTATGGATATGAATCAAACAAAACTAAAACAGATATTTTTATCGTTATGCGCGTCGATAGTCTTAGGAACTTCACTATCGGCTATTCCTGTTTTTTGCTGTCAAAAAGTAGACACAGCCAAATCTGAAATTTTTTTCACTATTTCGGAATTTCCCCATCCTTATTTCCCTCTCACCCCGAGAGGGTTACCAGACACCTTTAATATCTTAGTAGACGGCCAAAGAATTGCTCCTCTTTTTCAGAAAAAGTATATCGTCAAGCTTGAAGATGGACGGTCTCAAGAAGCTATCGATATGCTGGTGTCTTATGAAAGAGTAAAAAGTATGACCGCTAAAGTAAACCGCACGACATGTTATTTTAAAGATGTTTTTGGTAATGAAACGTTGAGAGACGTTTTCGACATTCCAGATGTCGTGACGCGTTATGAAAGATTGAAGCGAGAAAAATATCCGGAACAAAATGCGAATGTTTGGCTTTTGCTAGACCGCAGTACGGAAGGAGATGATAATGCCGAACATTTTTATCGTTTCCTAAGAACACAACATTCACGTGATGTTACGCCCTACTTCACCATCAACAAGATGGGTGGCGATGGTAAAGACAATTCCTACTGGAACAAACTTTCAAAAGAAGGATTTCAATTATTGGCCCTAAAACAAGAGATAAAACAAGACCAGAAGCCTGCGCTTGTGGCTGACGATTGTAGGGCCATTCTCGACAAAGCTTCGAAGATTATCTCGTCGCAATCAGCTGAAGCGCTCAAGATACGCTACGGACCTGATTTCTTGCGCTTTAAGCATTTCATCTTTTTGCAGCATGGTGTTATTAAAGACGATATGTCGGAATGGATTAACGGCAAAGAAATGGATTTGTTTGTGACCACGACATTCACTGAATTCAATAGTATCGTCGGTAAGGGTACGCCTTACAAGACTCTTCCGGCACATGGGAAAATGCTGGGGCTTCCGCGCCATGATACTTTATTGCATCGTTACCTCAACCCGGGGTGTTCTGATAATCAGAGATATGCCAAAGATTTTGCCAGAAGAGTCGGAGAGTTTTCTAAAAAAAACAAAGGCAAAAAACTTCCTGAAAAGGCTATTTTAATCATGCCCACATGGCGGAAACATGTCAAAGACGTAACAGATGGAATAAAAAATGCTGATCAGATGTTTAAGACATTCCAAGGGACGAATTATTTTGAAAAATGGAATGGCTTTTTAACTGATAAAAGCCTGACGGCCTTAGCTCAAAAATACAGTTACCGCATCATATTCTTCCCGCACTCTCTTATGCGTAAATTTTTAAGTAAATGGACACTGCCAGGCATTGAAAAGGTGACTTGTTTTAACCGAAGTATACAAGACGTTTTTCTAGAATCAGCTGTGATGATTACCGATTACTCATCGACGGCCTTCGAGATGGCTTTGCTCAGGCGTCCCGTGATTTATTATCAGTTTGATAATGTTACGACCCAAGGTGCTCATACCTACCAGAGTGGATATTTCGACTATTTACGAGACGGATTTGGCCCTGTCGTCGGGACTAGAGATAAATTATTTCAAGCACTCGAAACTTTACTACAAAATGAGTGTCAACCAGAGCAAAAGTACCTTGAGTGTATGCAACAAACTTTTGTCTTTCGAGATGAAGGTAATTGTGAACGCGTCTACCGCGCGATCCGAGAGCTGGATGTTCCAAGAGCTCCATGGGATTTTGATCGTGAAGTGCTATCCGATTACGCCCAAGCAGCTGAAAGAGAAGGTGATCGTGAGTTCGCTCAAAAATGTCAAGAAAAGCTGACTCGATGATATGAATGACTAAGTTACTGAGCCTGTTTTTAACAAAGATGGCGTATCTTTACTATTTTTAAATCAATTGCCTCTTATTTTAGAGGCTTTTTTAATGTTGTTTATGGATTTTTTGTTTTACCGCCATGGAATATGAAAAACACCTTAGTTTCCGGCTAAAAGGAGCTATATACACCCTGCCAATTCAGCGCGACGCTTATCATTTTTCATCCCGTTGAGTCCCAAAGAAGGATTCTATGGGTTTTTACTCAAAAGGCAAACGATAATGTCCATGAGGAGGATATCATGAAATTTTAGCCATCGGGCACTATATCTCGTCGTTGGGAATTTTTTCGTAGAGAATATTGGGGCGAATGGTGAGTTTAATGTGAATGACCAAGTATTTACATTATTTTTACAATTATTAATTGTAAAAATAATGTCTCATATCTCAGTATTATTTTACGCGAAGTTTATAAAAATATGAAAATGAATCGTGTAGGAATATTGTTAACAACAGCGATGGTTTGGAGCACCAATACCTCGGCGGAATTAACGGAAGAAGATATATCTGTATTAGGCGATCATGAGGCCATGGCGGAGATACTGAACGGACAAGTCTCTCATGAATATTACCCGTATTATCCTCTTGATCTTTGCTTGAGAAATCAATTTTCCGAGTATGTGGCCCTTTGGCTGCAAAAGCTCGATTATGTGTTTCGAGAAGCACCAAAGGGACGTTGGAATGACGCTGATAAGACGCGTGTATGGCAGTGGGTATATTTGTTACCCATAGACGATCTGATTCATTATTGGCATCAATGGCTTGGGGATAATCTTTATCTGGATGGTTTGGTTTTTGCTTTTGATTTGTTTTTTGAAATATCCAAGCGTTTGTCAGATCTGCGTTCTTTATTGCGGCAATCGGGCTTTATTCCAACACCTCCTGGTAGTCAGGAGTATGAGCTTTACGGTGAAACCCTGAGAGAAGAATGCGAAGTACGTTATTTTCGGATACGGGCTGCGTTAGAAGACGCTACAAAAGGGTGTCAAAGTTGCATTAAAAGTTTGAAAGAGTTGCGAGCTGATTCCCCTCATAAAGGTATGAGATTAGGGATACGTGCTTGTCTAGCATTTGCTCAAGATTATGAGGAATGGTTGGGTTCTGGAGAATTCAAATGGGTGCATTGGAGAACTTTTCAGGGACAACAATGCTGGCGTTGGCGATATAACGTGGGAAATTTGCGAGCCGATTTTTATTTTATCATCCGGTTTTCCCTCATACAGCTCGGCTTTTTGCCGGAAATGATCGGGTTAGAACCTTTACCGGAACGATATGAAGAGATACGTCGACAGGCAGAGGCACAGCTTTGAGATTTTTGAAAAAAGAGCTTAAGATGAGATGCTATCTTCTCTTGATGGCTTTATCTTGGGTCGTTCACCAGACTTCCTTCGAAACGAAAAATAAGTGATATAAAGAGATAGTTGTTTAGAGAAAAAAGTATGAGATATTTGAGTTTAAAAGATTTATCGACAGAAGAATTTCGTCGTTTGACAAGCGTCAAACCGTTAACGCTTACTCATATGAGTATCCTTCATTTGCAATTGGGGACGTCTTAATGTCATTTTGGAGAAAATCTATTTTTTTGTAAAAGAACTTTGTAAAAAAATTGTAAATTTCGCATTGACAGGATAAAACTCCTGTTTTAGAATCCTACTTTACTAGGGGGGTTGGATGAGACGTGTTGGAATTGGTATATCAATGTGGGCCTGTTGCTCGGCTTTATGGGGAGGAACGGCTGGGTGTGGCTGTGCAGGTGATAGTTGCGCCGATGGTCATCAAAAATGTCACGGCTTTAAGTGCATCGAGGACTTCTGTGCTCGGTGGAATTATGAGGGTTCTATCCAATTATGAGGGTTCTATCCTATACAATCAGCGATATTTTTATCGCGGATATGAGCGCTGTAAACGTTGTTTGCAAACGGAGCATGCTTTTGCTCTGCCGTTGGGGAAGTATGAACTTTATATCGATACGTTTCTCAGCGTTCCCATTCAGACAAAACCAGAAGGAGGTGCCTTGACGCTCGATTTCGATGAGACGCGGACGCAATTTGGTCTGCGCTACTTACTGAACGATGATTGGATATTGGACGCGAATGCCAAGTATATCCATTACTGGCGTGACGATCAGAATGGTTATGATACGCGTGATGATATTTGGGAATTCGGAGCCGGTGTGATTTGTAAATGCTTCGAGCCTGTTACGCCTTCGGTTTTTGCCTATTATGATATCCGTTGCAAAGCCTATACGCTAGAAGGAAAGGTGGATTATGGCTTCGATTTGGCACGTATAGGTATACCTTTGTTAAAAATAGCTACTCAGGTAAATGGCGGATATGTCCGCGCAAAGCGCTTCTTTACGGGGAAATTGGGCAATATTCAAAAGATTAATGGGATGCCATTGGAGATTCGTAACCTCACGAGTGAGAAAAATCGTTATGCTTATGCCGGTGGTACTTTTGAATTATGCTTCTGTCCGAATGGACATGTGGAGTCGGCTATTGGCATCCACTATAATATCAATTCCAATAGCAAACATGTTTCGAATAACAACTTGGCCAATTACCTCACGAATCATAAATCCATCGCATGGCTCGGCGCTCGTATGACGGTATCTTTCTAGAGAGCGATAAATACATTCGCTAAGGGTAAGTGAAGGAAGGCTCGATTTTTAAAAAAGTCGGGCCTTTGAGTTGTCGCAAAAAATCTTCGCAGGGAAGACAGAGGATGGAATCGACGACAAGTGTCTCGTGGCCGCGGTAGATGAAAAGCTGTTGCGCTTCCGGATAGTCCTTTCCAAAGGCACGTAGGCCGCTTAGATGCTCCCGCCGCACGACGTCGCTGTGCTTGACCTCGATGGCCCACAGTCCGTTGGGGCTGTCGAGGACGAAATCGACTTCTACTCCGGCTTTGGTACGCCAGTAGTATAATTTCGTTCCGTCACCGAAATAGTCGCACCAGGCCCTCAGGTGCTGTGCCACAAGGCCTTCGAGGCAAAGTCCTTCGATTTCTTCCGGTCGATCAAAAGTACCTTTGGGGCGTAGAGTCCGGTAGATACCGGTATCAGCGTAGTAAAATTTCATCCTATTGGCGCTGATGAGTACCCGCTTCGCCCGTTTTGAGAAAAGAGGGACATGGAAGCTGATCAGGAGATCCTTCAGAATCTCAAAATAAGTTTGGGCAGTAGGTTGCGATACGCCGCATTCTCGAGCGATGTAAGTTGCATTGGGTATGCTTCCATGCGAAAAAGAAGCAATGGACAGGAAGCGAGCGAAGGGTTCGACATGTCGGAAAAATCCCTCATGCTTGACCTTCTCCTCGAGGTAGGTGCCGACGTAGGACTTTAGAGCATCGGCTGGGTGCCTTTGTCCCCAGATGACAGGTAGCATGCCATATTGTAGTGCCTGAGAGAGCTGGAATTGCGGCCCCATTTCGGCCGCCAGAAAGGGATGCATGGTACGCCAAGAAGCCCTGCCGCCGAGGAGGTTGACGTCCTGCCGTCGTATTTTCCGTGCGCTCGATCCGGTCATGATGAACTGTACCTGCGGATGGCTTTCATGAAGACTGTGGATGACGTCGAGCAGCTGAGGTACTCTCTGAATTTCATCAATGACGACGACCGGCGACGGCTGTGTGACCAGGCGCCCGAGTGTCAGGTCCCGCAAGCGCTCCGGATTAGCGCTGTAAAGCCGCGCATTCTCAGGTTGGAGGAGGTCAATTTTGAGCGCGTCGGGAAATGTCTGCTTTAGCCATAGAGTCTTTCCCGTCCCCCTCGGCCCGAAGAGGAAAAAGGAATTGAGCGACGGCGGCAAAAGACGTCTGAATATTTTTATCTCGTCCATTTTATAGGTACTACTTTGAAAAATCCTTCCGAATTTAAAGCAACATTTTAGTTTTTCTTTCCAAAAGTAAAGCACTATTTTGAAATTTCCTTTCAAAACTAAAGTAGAACTTCGGAAAATCATCGCAAAACTAAAATTATACTTTGAAATTTCTTCAAAAAAAACTAAAGTATTGCTTTGAAATTTCCTTTCAGTTTTAAAGTAGGATTTTTAAAAATCCTACTAATATATATCCGAAAATTCTGTATTTTACAGCGATTGCAGTCATAAAATAATCTTTATCAGAAGTTTAGAAGTACTTTAGGCTTCACTAAAGATTCAGCACAAGCCTCTGTTGGATATCTCAGCTTCAGCGTACTCAAGATTTTCTGCTATTTTTATCTTCTTGTATCTTTCTTTGATTTAGCTTGAAAGTCCAATGTGGTTCTGGCCTAGCTCGAAAGTCCAACGTCGTCCTGATCCGCCCATCTCGGTCTCTTTCTCTATCTTCAATGCGATCCGAAAGCGCAGCAGCGGATCGGATGATTTAACCTGGTGGAGCCGATCGGGATCGAACCGACGACCTCCACAATGCCATTGTGGCGCTCTCCCAATTGAGCTACGGCCCCCTTCTCTATTGTCGTCACGGCGACCGAAGTTTTTTTTAAACTTAGACAACCGCAAAACGACAGGAACTATCTCCTCCCATTGGCACGCCTCGCAGGAGTTGAACCTGCAACCTTCTGATCCGTAGTCAGATGCTCTATCCAATTGAGCTAGAGGCGCATTGCCATACTTTCCCATCCTGAAAGCCGGATTTTTTTTGACAAGAGAAAAGTGTTCGTGGGTCGATGAATGTTGTTTGTCTCTATTTTGCTGTCTCTGTTGGAGTGGTATTTAAATAGTTTTACTCGAGTAGTGTGTTTTTCTTAGATGTTAGAAGGATTCACTTTCCTTTTTGGAGGACTCGCCTCCTTTTACCGCCTTTGCGATAGGAAAAAATGAAAGCTCTTGCTTTGCATTTTTTCTCTTAGCGCTGCCCGCGTAGCGGGCAAGAGCCCAAAGGGCTCAAAGGCGGTAGATTTGCCGATCGATGGCTATGGGAGTGATGCTGAGAAATGTCTTGTCGGGAGCTTACCCGTAGGTTTCATCCATCGGCTGCCTTTGCAGCCTGCCCCTCTGGGGCCGGCTGTAGCCCGCTTCGCGGGCGATCTCGAAGAGATCCAAAGGCAGCCGAAAACAGTCGAGTACGGCGATGGAGAAAGTCTCAAGGGCATGAAAATCTGTCTTTTGGGCGAAATAAAACAAAAATAAAAACAGTCATATAAAAAACTTAACATTTTAGGATTGACCGGACTTTTATATGTCAACAGATTCTTTTGCCAAGAAT
>JAITIW010000028.1 GCA_031279255.1 Puniceicoccales bacterium | reverse complement strand
AAGCCCTTCGTTGGGCCATAAATCATCCGGCAATATTTCGTTCTCTACTAATTCTCCCTCGTTGAATACAGAAAAATCTTTCACAGACGCTGCCTTTGTCTGATCTTTTAAAGTATCAGTACTCAGGCGATTGGCATTGCTATCCCATTTACTGGATACCGTAGTTTTTATTTCGTTCTGAAATTTTCCTTTGCCCGACTTTCCTTCGACCAAATTTCTAAAATGCGTCACATCGGAAGAGCCTATAGGCTCATACTTAGTATCCCATTTTTCGTTTGGTTTTCTAATAGAATCGGTCGCAACTGGCGCAGCGGGTTGTTCCACATGTTTCGTCACACTTAGTTCATTTCCCATTTTATTCCCTCCATAATTTTATTTTTTTACTTTAAAGTCTTCCATTTCAAGATCCGCCTGAAATTCCTCCTCTCGATTTACTTCTAGACGCCATGTCGCTTTGTGGGTCTCAATTTTCTCGATATTGCGGTTGGCCATCATAAGTGCCTCCTTGCATTTTTCGATATTTTCCTCGGCTTTTCGGCATTCCTCTTGTGCATTTTCGACGCGTTTCTCGTAATCTAGCAAAGATGTTTTCAATGCCTTCACCGCTTCGTGGAGATCATCGATATTCTTCCGTCTAACACTCTGCTTGATGATCTCCGCATAGAGGCGCTCAGTTTCCTCCCGGACAAAGACCTTGTAATCTTCCAATTCCTGCATGGTCTTTTGAAGGATTTTTTGAGCTTCGATGAGAAGCTTCCGAGCTTGCGTCACATCTTTTTCCGCCCTATCTCGGCGGATATGACGCACTTTCAAGAGATCTGCCAATGCATATGTTACCGCCATTTTTACAACCCTACCACCTGCTTGAGTTTTTGAATGGTATCTTCATAGCTATCTTTGTCATGAAGTCCCTGTTTGAGAAAATTATTCACGGCATCGATGCGTGCAATGGCTTCATCCGTAACGGCATCGGCACCTTTTTTGTATTCACCGATACGCACCAGAAGCTCTACTTCACCATATTTGGCTAAGATATTGCGCAATTTTCCGGCTGCTTCCCGATGTTCCTTCGTTACGATGGCGCTCATGCAGCGGCTGATGCTGAGCAGCACATCAATGGCCGGATAGTGATTGGCCGACGCCAGTTTACGGGACAGAATGATATGCCCATCCAATATGGATCGTGTCTCATCCGCCACGGGTTCTGTCATGTCGTCGCCCTCGACGAGTACCGTATAAAGGGCCGTAATGGAACCTTTTTCCGATTGTCCTGCGCGTTCCATCAGACGCGGTAAGGTCGAAAACACCGATGGTGGAAATCCTCTACGTGTCGGCGGTTCACCGGCGGCTAATCCGATCTCACGCTGAGCGCGTGCGAAACGCGTCACCGAATCCATCAGCAACAGGACCTTTTTGCCCTGGTCGCGGAAATATTCCGCAACAGCTGTTGCAACATAGGCCGCTTTCAAGCGCTCCATCGAAGAGCGATCGGAAGTCGAAATCACCAATACCGATCGCTTCATTCCCTCTTCGCCGAGATCTTTTTCGATAAATTCCCGCACTTCCCGGCCACGTTCGCCGATAAGGGCCAAGACATTCATTTCCGCTTCCGTATTGCGGATAATCTGACTCAACAGAGTACTCTTACCGCCACCAGCTGCCGCAAAAATTCCCATACGCTGGCCTTCACCACAGGTCAAAAGTCCATCGAGTGATCGAACACCTAGTGACAAGGGTTTACTAATAGGGGCACGCATCATGGCATTGGGAGGGTCTCGATAGACGGGACAATATCCCGTAGGTTTTAAAGGCCCTTTGGTGTTCTCGTCCAATGGGCGACCCAATCCATCTAATACACGACCCTTCATGTCATCGCAGACTGGAACCATGTGGACACGACCGCTGGGAATAACTTCTGTGGAAGAGGAAATGCCCAACATCTCTCCGAGTGGGGTCAAAAGAGCCGCTTCCTTTTCGAAACCGACGACCTCTGACATGAGTTCCCAACCATCCCACGGATTTCGCAAAAAACAGAGCTCGCCAACCTTTACTCCTGGAACAGCCGCACGAATAATCGTCCCCACAACCTGAAGCACGCGGCCCTTGACTTGTATCGTCTTCGCCTCTTCTAGGTTCTGCGTCAGGCGTTTAAAGACATCGGCATATTCCCCACCCATAAAGAATTACTCCGAATGATTTTTCTCCATGGCGGCCTGAATAGCTGCCAGTTGCGTCTCTAAACTCGCATCGATAACGCCATATTCCGTTTCGAGAAAACAAGTCCCGTGAGCCAAATGAGAATCGGCCACGATATCCAAATACTTTACTTCGCCATTTACGCGTAAAATTTCATCCAATCGCTCACGTACAGCCGTGGCATCGGCAGCGGAAACCTTAAGGGTCGCCTGCTTTTGTCCCCGTACGGCCTTCAATGCATTCTTGACGATCCGAACAGTGACTTCTCCCGAGTCCATCTCACCCAGAACACGTTCTAAAGCCTGTACCGTTACCTTACCCATACCTTGTTCCAATTGAGCCCAGGCCTCTTCCTGCCTTTGGGTCAACTCTATCAATTTCTGAGCGATTTCTGCTTTGGCATTTTCCAGACCTTCCGCATGGCCACGCGACTCTTCTTGTTTAAAACGTTGAGCCGCTTCTTTCAGCATTTTGTCACAGGATTCCTTCGCCTTTTGAAGTAATTCTGCGCTCTTACGATTCACTTCATCGAGCACACGTTGGGCCTCTGCATTTGCCTCATCCGCAACTCGTTTCGATTCAGCATAGGCATGATCCAAGGCATTTTGGATAGAAACGAGCGTAGCAAATTCGCTCAATGGCAATACTTTTTGATCCGGGATAATACAGAACCGAGATGCTTTAATTTCTAACATAATTTTCCCTATTTCCTGGTTTCAACGTCCTTAAGCGCCATGACTCTGTGGAGAATAATATCGACCATTCGCTCGTATACCGCGAGATCATCCTGTGAAGCGCCATGCGAAAAATCCCAAGTTACATCTTTTGGAAATTGTAAAACAAAACGACACAACAGCGCCGAAGGAGCACCCGTCAACAATGACTCCACAATCCACTTCCCTTTCTGCTGAATACGATCTCGTAAAACCGGATTCTCCCGAACAATCTTTGGAAATTCCGGAACAGAAATTTTCATCAGCACAGGGGCTCGGTGTAAAACAAAATGATGAATCACTTCACCAATGCTCTGTTTCAAAGCAACGACCTCATGTCCTAAAACAACACGCGATATGGCCTCGGATTCACAATAAGCTCCCAGATAAAGCTGCAAATTTTGTATATTTTCTCCTCCGATAAATGCTAAATTCCATCGGGATTCCAGCGATGCCGGAATTTCGGCATTTGGGAGACCCAGGCGTTTCCACAACCATAATTCGATGGCTTCCTTTGTGCGCTTTACCGAACGCAGTAAACGGTACAGGCTAGGTGGCAACTCCTCCGGGAAGCGCTCGGAATGCAGCCATCGTTCGATCTGGAACGAACGTCGATAGTTCGCCAACATCGATTCCACGTCACACCTGCTCACCGCTGTATCCATAAACCCAATCCACCCTTATCTACTGAATACCTACAATCGTCAGCTCATATCCCCATCACCATTTCATTGACCTGCATCCTATCACATAAATACCTAAAAACTATTTCTCATCACTGGTATTTTCCGGCAACGCAACCGCTTCAACTTTTTTATCTGCCGTAGCTGCTGCTTCTTCGGTCGCTGCCTTTCTTTTCTTGACCAAGAAACGCAAACTCAAAACGAAGAATATGATGATCAAGAGCAAGAAGAGCCCTATAGAGGATAATATAATGATGATACGCGTTCTGGCTTCAGGAGAAATTTCCATCCCGAGAAAGCGAACCATACTGTTCATCGCTTTGTCCTGAGAAAAAGCCAATGAAAAATTTGCCGGGAATAAAGCCACTGATACACGATCATACTCAAGACCTTCAATACTGTTCGTTACGAGATATTTGATCTCTTTTATGTAATCCTCCAGATTGGCATCCGGTCTGTAGGTGATGCAAACCGCCGCCGATGAAGGTACGACCACTTCCGTATAAGGATCATTTTCCGGCAACACCAGATGTACCCGTGCCGTTAAAACTCCAGGAATATCGCACAATGTGGCCGAAATATCCTCACTGAGGGCATACATGAATCGCGCACGCTCTTCCAATGGAGAGGACACCAGTCCCGCTTTGGCAAAAACTTGCCCGATGGTCTGATATTTCACCCGAGGATAACCATGTGCATTGAGAAGATCGACTGACTTGGCGAAGTCGGGCACTGAAACCTTTACCACGAAAGCTCCCTCTTTCCCTTCCATCTTTTGAGCCGGGATATTTTGCTGCGCTAAAAGAGAAATGATCTCATTGGCCTCTTTTTCCGGTAAGGTGGTATAAAGATCCGTCTTACCACACCCGGCTAACGCCAACAGCGATAGCACCAGCCCCCACTTCGATACACATCTACTTTTCATTGAATCCATCCCCCATTTGCTAAATTTATCTCACATCTCGTCGCCATACTATCCCTGATTGCGAAATAGAGTTTGCATCGACTGACTTCCTTTATCCGACACTTTCGTCGAAAATTCCAGTGTGAGATTTAACTGCATCAATGCTGCTTGAATCTCCATAAATTGAGCGACCCCCATTCCTTCCATGCCACCGGCCATTACTTTTTTGACATGAGTAATCGTATCGCGAAATGCCGCACGTAAATCCTGTGCCCCATTCATCACGGAATCGCCAAAATGGGTCGGAGCCACTGCATGGACACCGTGGGCACCATGGACGCCACGTGTCGGATCGACCGGATAAGCAGGATATCCGTACCCAGTTCCATATGCCTGTGGTACATCTCCTGTAGGGTACATTCCCGATAAAAAATTGTCTATACCTCTAACCCTAGAAACACCGCTTTGGGCGTTATTCCACGCCATTGAAAATCCAGCATCCATATATTACCTTATCTCCTTATTTAAACCACACTTTGATAAAAATTTAAAATGTCTTCCATTCGTTATCCTTCTTATTCAAGATTTCTTTCGCAAGCTGCACGGCTTCCGGTGTTTGATTTTCATCGATGACCTGATTGAGAAAATGCTCAGAAATTTTATGAGAACCTACTCGACTGAGAATAAGTCCCAAGAATGCCTTTGCCAAATCATTCCTCGGATTTAAAACCAGTGCCCGTTTGGTTAGCATTTCAAATGCCTCCGAAAGCTTCCCCATGGAAATCTTCGCAATGGCGTAGCTGATCCATAGAAATTCGCTCTTGGGCCGAACAGCGATAATACCCGTAAAAATGGATTCTGCCTGTCGTGACAAACCACAACCAGCTGCCACATAGCCGATCTCTGTCAAAATTTGCAACAAATCTGACGGAATGCATCCGAATGGATCGGTAGCAGGCTTTTTTTCGTCTGCTACCGGATGATACAAGCTCATGATGGCCACAAGATACCTTAACGAATATTTTGCACTACTTTACCCATACCATCACCAATGGCGCGCATGAGATTCGTCATCATGGCCACTAATGTGGCCCAATTTTGCACATTCATTTGCAGTTCCAATAACGTTCCCTGGTCGATAGTGGACGCATCCTGTCCTTTGATGGCCTCAATGGCCGTTTTCATATTGGCTTCGAATTGCTTAACCTGTGTGACTCCATAATCAGCGATGTTTTGGACGCTGAACATAGCCTCACCGAACGTCTCGAATTGACCTAATCCTGAATCTGACATAATTTCCCTTTCTTTTAATTGTTAAAATTTATCGATATTTTGCGATAACGTCTAATGCGCTATCCAGCGCCTGCTTAAATTCATTCCATGCTTTATATTCCGCTTGAGAAACACCGGCGTTCATGAGAACGCTCAATTCACTCCGTCGCTGGAGGATTTTTCCCATAAGCTGTTTGCGATACGCCTCGCCATTTTTTTCATCGAGCAAATTACGCTCAAGCGCCGTCATCATGATACGTTTCCCTTTACCTATATCCATAAAGTCAATATTCTCCCTTTTTAAGCACTATTTCAGTACCAGAACGCGATAACGTGATTATCTCTGGCTCAATCTTATTCACGACATACCCGTTCGGCAAATCAGAACCTTCGAAATATTTCTTTCCGTTCTTAAGCTCGATATGGCTTAGCCCTTCTTCCTTCGCCACAATACCTGAAACCTCATCTTCAAAGTAGTGCCGTTTCCCATCACCATCGACACCGCTTTCGGCAATCGCCATCGTCACAAAAAATTGCATCGGAACCGAGTCCGTGAATACTCTCAACATCTCTGTACGTGCATCTTCCCAACGACCTTTTTCGCTCTGAGCAATCGTTCCGCTGACGATGACGGCCTCCTCCTTCGGGAAGATACCTACGGAACCGATCAACTTATATTTCGTCAGAACAATACGGCCCGCCGTCAAAGCTTTCATCGGTGTGTAGACGCGATCTTGAACATCTTTTAATCCTGCTACTTCAGACAGAAGATGCGCCTTGACCTTTTCCCATTGATCTGAATTAAAGGCATACCCTTCGATAACAAAGCTTCCAGGCTGCAGTTCTCTCAGCTTCACCTGTGATTTTGCCATTGTTAAAATTTCCAGTCCTTGCTGGAGAATCCTCTCCGTGCTATAGACCTTCATCGAAATCCTATTATCAATGGCGTAAATTTTCTCCTTCAAAGCAGCCAAATCCGCATTGGTCGGCACATAGCCCTTAAGGGAAAACTTCCCATCCTTAGCCACTTTGACACGAACCTCATCCCTCCAGCCCAAAAGCTCCACTTCCGATCGAATACGATTGTGGACAGAAGAGGAAAGTACTCCTTTGGGCAATACGATCGATGCGGAATTAAAATAAAAGAAGATAAAGATGACGCCTATTGTAAGAGAAAATCCCAGTAATGTAATGCCGATCAACTTTGCCTTTTTACGACTTGACGGCGCCTTATTCGGCGAAGATATATCTTCAGCAAGAACTTTCTGAGACTTATCCGCTATCTCTTCCGCCGATTCCATGGGCAGAGGAGCATCTTGGAGTGAAATTTCTGGCCATTGAGTTTCGGATGGTCCAAAAACAAAATGTGTCGTTCCGACGGTGATGAACTGAAAGACTTTGACCTGCATATCTTCCTTCACGACATGACCGTCAACAAAAACTTTTCCGGCAATGGGATGAATCCACACATCCTCATCCTTGAGCTGAAAACTGAAATGTTGGGCTTGCAATAAACTATCCGACAGGATAAGCCCACAATCCGAAGAAGATCCTACCACTAAGGAATCCTCCAGATCTACTTCGACGCCCTGGTGAGGCCCCGATAGTACTTTGAGCATGTACCCCATCCTTATCCCAAACCAATCCAATTGGTAGATCTTATCAATAGACAGAAAAAATGCAAGCTAAAGATATCATCTTTTTTCTATAAGAGTTTTATTGTCAAAAATCTCCTTTTGCTTAGTCTTTAAGGTGGAGGAAGATGTGGATCGCATTTTAGATCGTAAAGATACTCAAACTGTTTCCGGAAGTGATAGAACGGCCGTCGTTTATCGAGGGCAATCTGTTACCGTTCATACCGATTCTCTTTCACCTATTGCCACCGCCAAAAACTTTACAGACTTTGTGGCGGCACAAATCCGTCGTCCGCTTCATCGTAACAACCTCGAGAGCTGCCATAAGATCAAGAATAGAGAAAAATTGCTTAATGAAGCCTCCAAGCGCTTGGGTGGAACTCAAGACATAACTCGGTACAAAACCTTCGGATCGCAATTACAACGTATACAACAGCAGGCGCGTGATCAGGGAAATCTTGGCGAATATGCCGGTCGACAGCCTACTCTAAACGGAACACCCATTGCTACGCTCATTCTGCAAATGGTGTCCAAGGAATTTGGCGAAGTTACGGAGCAGGATAATGCCTTACAATACGCTTCCGAAGCCGAAACACTGGAGTACGAATCTCAAGGTCAGGAATACCAACAACTGGAAAAGTCACTGCTTAAATTAAATAACCGGACAGACCCAGCTGCTGTCCAGAGAAGGAGTGAGCTTACGGAACGCCAAAAAGCGCTCAAGGCTGGTATGTTGGCTTCATCGCTTTTCCAAAAGGAAATCGGAACCGCCATCGACAAATTGCGCAAAGCGCACGGGAAGGAAATCAAGGACGGATATAACCTCATCCCTAAAGCAGCCGAACTGCTCAAAGCTCAAAAAGGCAGTAATGCCGAAGCTGTCGCTCTCGCAACGGCCTATCGTGAGGAAGCACTTCAGATGAAAAATCCCTATGATGTTTTGGAAAAATTTCTCAAAAAGGAAGAAAATAAAAAGAAAAGTTTCAAGGATTACATCGCCATGATGATCGAACTATTGGGCGAAGATATCCAATCGGCTAATCCTTCTAGGTCTACCGAAGAGCTATTAGCGGTTCGAGAAGGTCTTTTTCGGATGGAAATCACGGGACAAATCCACGATGACATGGGAAATTTAAAACAATGCATGCGAAAAATTTTCTGCCACGAAAAGGAAGAGGAAGCTCCTAAGCTCGAGGAACAACTCGCCGCTACGAAAGAATTTATTCAATCCACCCACAGCAGCGCCGTCTCGGAAACGCAAATTCATCATCTCTATGATCTTTTCTCCATCGACACATCGCAGATTTATCAAGAAATCTGTTTTCTACATCACACTCTGGATGCCATTCGCAAGCTTCCCATGAAGTATTTCAGCGATCCCCAGATGCGCATTCAATTGGTCGAGTCTGTTCAATCGCAACTCGATGCGAAAATTCTACAAGAAGAAGAGGAAATGGAGATGATCGAGTGACGAATATTCCTCCATATAGCTATTATCTTTTTTGAAAAAAATCATGCTCGATTCTGTACAGTCCACTGTAAAAATTTTTGGAGACCGCATCGGATATCCTAATCTAGAACTCAATTCGCAAGGTGTTCTACATCTCACTATCGAAGGTTTCGGTGAGCTTTTCATCGATGATAAAGAAGCCGTCTTCATCACCTTGCTCCGGCATCACGATTTTCTCTCTAAGGAACGTATGTTAGCGGCACTGGCCATGTGCCATCCCTTAGCTCCCAAGCCCTTCATACCTCATGCTGTTCTGCATGAAGAACATCTTCTCGGATTTTCTGTCAAGGTTTCGCACGAACGTTTCGATGTCAACGCGCTGGAAGCTGTCATACAATTTCTACAAACACTACAAAATGATCTTCAAGCTCATGCCGAATAAATTCCACATTATGCCCAGCTTACGAATCCGCGAATCTTCATCCTTCTTTTTAAAATGCCTAAAAATCCTATAGAAGACGATCTCGAAATGGACTTTGGTCTGACCAACGTGACGCAGACTAAGTACGAAAAACCATCGGCGCATTTACCGCAAAATGGCGGTTTTGATCCCAGTGAAGGCGGCATCGAAAATCGTCTCTCCAAGGTCATTGCTGTCCAAAATCTTGAGGACATTCTACTGCAGCTCCTGAGGCCTTCTATCGAGGATCGTCGGATACTTAATCCTCTGCAATTTCGCCAGAAAATCAAAGAATTGGGCCGCTTCTTTCAGGAACAACGTGAACAAAGTGATGATCCTGAGGCTGAAGCACTTTGCGATTCATTGATAGCGCTTCTTCGCAGCGAAGAGGAGAAGGGTGAACTCCTGGACCATTACCGCCACATGCTCCATATGGGGTAAAAAGCCGTGAAAATTTTTGCAGGAAGATACAAAGATTTCGTTGACAACATTATCCCGCCACGCACCTAGAGAATAGGGACAGTAATCTGCTACTTTCGATTTTGCTGAAGTTACAACATATATTCTCCTATAAGATAGTCTGAGTAAAACGGAAGTTTGAGTATATTGCGGTGTTATTTCCAGATACCGTCTCCGTTCGTCCGGATGAATTTACCGCCTTTAGAGCTCTCTGAGCTCTTGCCCGCTTTGCGGGCTGCGGTAAGAAAAAATATAAAGCGGGAGCTTTTATTTTTTCTCGCCGCAAAGGCGGGGAAAGAGACCGATGAAAGAGTTGGTGCTTGAGATAAAAAGTTGGCAAAAAGAGCAGCACTTAAAAATATCACCGCTTGAGAAATCCCAAGAAAAGAAACGGAGCCTAGAATCTGAAACTTTAACTCACAGACAGAAACCACAGCCCAAAGTCTACCCATGAGCTTCCTATGACTCCCGAGAGCCGGAATAAAATATCCAATCCGCCAATGTCCTCTGGGGCACGAATTGCATCGCCAATCGTAGCAATAACGAAGCAGCCAAGCATCATAGAACGCCGCATGGGGATGAGCTCTGTTGGGAGAACAATGCTCATCACTATCACCACATGCTTTATATGGGATAAAACTCATCGCGGAAGCAGTGGAGACTCTTTAAGCCGATCTACCTAGCTATGCACTCTCTGGGCACATAGAAAATGTCTTGAAAACCTCACAAACAAAAGCCGCCATTGCCATTCGCGATGAGATCACGAAACGCAAACGAGAGATAGCGGCTCAACATTAGATGCACCCAAAGGCCGTTAAGATGACTCAAATGCCTTTCTTGGTGGAATAAGGGAGGCGTTGGGGTTATTTTAAGTATTTTGTCTTGACGCATCCACAGGCTAAAAACACAGTGCCTCTCTTTGTTCAAAGGAAGGATTGAGAGTATGCAGAAAAGGATTGGGACATTGGGGATTTTGGGTATTGCGCTTCTTGGCGTTTGTGATGTGAAAGGCGAGCCGCCATTACTTTGTCTTAAGAATGCTGTAGACCGGGGGACGCAATACATACGGAGTGCAGCTGAAGGATACATGAAAAGAATTCAGGAAAATGTGGGACGTCTAGAAAGAATAGGGAGGTTCACTCCTTCTCCGTGGGCCAAAGCGGAAGCAGAACTCGTAGGACTCTATCCATTTCTGGTGAATTTAGGCCCTGATACATTCTTAAATCCTAATAACTTCCCAGCGCTCTTTTTTCCGGAAGAATTTTTCGTAGGCACAGAGGCTCAGTGGTGGCAACAGGAATGGAGTTCTTTGCGGAGAAATATCGATGGTATGAAGCGTGTTGCCACATATATTCTAGATACTATGAACGCTCTAGAAAGGCTTGTCCATATCACGGAAGCCTCTCCATATTTACAACCAGGCACCGATATGACCATCGATCCGAGAACATCTCCGCCCCCTTTCCGAGGAGAAGAAGATCCTCCATCCCAAGAGGAGAGCACTGAAACATTTATGGAGCCATTCGAAGCACAGCTCAGGCAAGGGGAAGAACAATTTCGGCAAGCCCTGAGGCAATATTTACCGGACGAGGAAGCGATATCGCAATGCATAGCGACGATAAATGAGGTTCTTCAAAGGCATAGCTTGGAGCTGGATGCGAGAGATGACTGAAGGCACTTTTAATCTCTGATCATTCAGGACATCTGACTTCTCCTCAAAAAGGGGAGAAATATTGAAACACATAAAAAGGTCATTTTTAAGAAGGAAGCACTAGGTTCGTCGTTTTTCCTTGATGCAAGGCGTCTTATCTATACACTCCCTTCTTATGCGAAGAGGATATAGATTGGGAGTATGCCTTGTGACATATGCCATTGGTTTCTTGTCAGTGGCTAGTGGAACACCTGGAGATGAAGATCAGGCATGGCTTGAGCGACAAAAGGCTTTAGTCGAGGAGAAAGCACAGCTGGTCATAAACACTTGTCAGTCACAACTCATCACGAGAGAGATGCGCCTCGATCACTTGAAATTTTTGGAAACTTTACAAACGCGCGATCCGCTATTGTTTCAATTGCTCTCTCCTCCTAACACAGAAGAGAGAAAGGTACAGCTCTCACAGAATTTAGCTGTAATCGAGCAACGCTGCCGCAATTGTGCGGAAGAAATCGCAAGTCTGAGGCGCGTCTTACAAATTATTCATAATGTGGAAAATGGAGAAATTACTGCCATTACCGCACGCGAATGCATTCTAAGAAGTTGGCAGGACTTCAACAACGTATTACGACGTCATGGATATCGTCCGTAACAGGCGGTAAGTAACTTTGTATCGCGACAAAGCAATGTGACCACAGAAAAGAAATCCGCTTTTGCTCATTTTAATGCTGCTGTAATCGATTTTTGATGACATCAAATAACGGATTATCCTTCCGAGGAAGAATGGCATCCCCGTTTTGTTCCAATATTTGCCAATATGTTTCTGGTAAACTTTCAGTTCCCAGTTCATAATCATATCCATCCCAATCCTCTCGGAATGCATAAAAAGCCCAGTGATAATGCCGCTCTTCCCATATGGAAACCAGGTCTTCCATATACTTGATTGCTCCGGGATTTCTCCGCATACAGCCAAACTCAGAGACTACGATCCTTTCCTGTGGCACACCATGATTCTTCATCCACCTTTCAAAGGGCTTCCCATAACGGATCAAAGTATCTCGATCCCACCAAATCGTCTTGTCCCCAAATTCGATGTTTCCCGGATAGGCATAAGGACTACCTCGCCGGGAATTATCATTCGAAGTAAACGTATAGGGCGTATACATATGGACAGAATAAAGCACATAAGGATCTTCCAACTTATCAGGCCAACCGCAATAGCTATCGGCTGAGCCATAGAACCCGGATTCCACCATGATAGGCGTCACGCGGTCAATTTTTCTGATTTCTCGTATCATTCTAGTATGGAAATCATAGAGATCTCGAGGGGTATTTTTATATCGAGAATACCAGGTGGCAAAACGTTCAACATCGCCAATTTCTGTTTGTTCCTTAAGTTCTGTATCTTTCTCCGGACAAGGTTCATTGAGAATGTCGTAAGCTACGATACCATCATAATCTTTTAATTCTCGCGCGAGGTCCTTCCAGAAGCGAATGGCCATTTCCTGATAATGATAACTTTCCCAAAGACGAGCATCATAACGGCCATCATTGTTTTGGTGCCAGCGGCATCCCGGAAGGGACAACGGAGCCAAAACGATCTTCAAACCCTGCTCATTTGCCCAAGATAAGACTTCTTTTAATCGGCTCAAATCATCGGGAACAAGCCCTTGATAATCAGAAGCATTTCCGATTAAAAAATCTCGATGTTTCGTCGCCCACTTATCGTAAGTGAGACGCACCCACTTTATGTTTACATTCGCCGCCGCTTGAAACCATTCTCGGTCGAGAATCTTATTCATGCAATTAGCACCCCGTTGAGGTTGTGTTTCCCAGAATGTCATTTTCCTCGAGTTATTCTTTTCATCCACTAAAATCAGCGTCGATACCGAAATGATAATAGCAAAGATGATCCCCCATAATAATGGTTTTTTATTTTCCATATCAGGCGAGCTTCCATGGAGATTCTCTCTCTTTTGCAAGGGAAAAGAATTTTATCAATCTTTCACGATCCCAACAAGACGTTTCCTGCCCCATGGATGCATATCGCTCCACAGATCAGTCCCGAGAGCCGGAATAAAATATCCAATCCGCCAATGTCCTCTGGGGTACGAATTGCATCGCCAATCGTAGCAATAACGAAGCGGCCAATGCATCGTAAAGTGCCGCATGAGGATGAGCCCTGTCAGGAGGACAATGTTCAGAAGCCTCTTGCCGTAGTGAATCCTGCAACGAATATTTTTGGATGAGATCCATGAGATTATAAGAAACTAATCTAGGGATCATATGCATCCAAATGGCGCAAGTGTCCAACCAAGGGCCCCAGGTCGTCACGGGTGAAGCCGATGTAAAACTCGGAACATAGCCCGGTGATGCCCAGTAATGACGTAACAGGGTATCTTCAATGTAATGAGAATGCGAGCAGAAGATACCACTCCGGCGAAGTTGGAGGAAGTAAGCAGCGTTTTGACTGAAATCCATGCAGTCTCGTGGAACTTCATCGGGTGAAAAAAATGAAGGGCAGAAGTGAGTCCGAACGTTTGAAATTTCCTGATCTACGAGAGAAACCACACCCCATTCTGCAATGCCGACTTTGCGATTGCCCTCGAAATCGATCACGTGAATGGGAATTGGCATCAATGGGATGATTTGAGAATTTTCAAAAAAGCATCCTGCGGAATCGAAACTTTTCCGATCTGTTTCATGCGTTTCTTTCCTTCCTTTTGTTTCTCCAAAAGCTTCCGCTTCCGCGTGATGTCACCGCCGTAGCACTTGGCGGTCACGTCCTTGCGTAAGGCTCCCAGGGTCTCGCGTGCGACGACATTGGCTCCGACGGCCGCCTGGATCGCGATCTTAAACAGCTGCTTCGGCAGCAATTCCTTGAGCTTTTCACACAGCTCACGACCGCGTGCAGCCGCCTTACCGCGGTGTACCATTGAGGAAAATGCTTCGATCGGTTCGCCGTTGACGAGCAGATCTAGGCGAACCAGATCAGCGGCAACATAATCACCTAGTTCGTAGTCCATGGAACCATAGCCGCGCGTGATGCTCTTGAGGCGATCATTGAAATCGATCAGAATTTCACTCAGTGGCAATTGGCAGGTCAGCATAACCCGCTGCGTATCGATGGTCTCGGTACGATGGCAGCTCCCGCGCTTTTCCGATACCAACGAGAGGACATCGCCGATGGCATCATTGGGAATGTGAAGGGTGGCCGTAAGGGTCGGTTCGTGAATGAATGCGATGGATGAAGGGTCTGGCAAGAGGAGCGGATTGTCGATTTCCTTCCAAGAACCATCCGTCAGGTTTACCTTATAGATTACACCCGGATAGGTCGAAATCACATCCAGGTCGTATTCCCGTCGTAGCCGCTCCTGGACGATTTCCATATGCAGGAGCCCCAAAAATCCACAGCGAAATCCAAAACCCAATGCCGAAGAATTCTCCACCTGAAAGACCAAGGCTGCATCGTTGAGCTGTAGGCGCTCCAGAGCCGCTTGAAGTTTGCTATATTGTGACGTATCGAGCGGATAAAGGCCGCTGAAGACCATCGGCCGGACATCCTTATAGCCCCTGAGCATTTCCGGAGCCGGGTCGCGGAATAAGGTTACGGTATCCCCAATCTTCACGTCCACCACTCGCTTGAGGTTACTCACCATGTAGCCCACTTGGCCTTCCTGGAGGATATCCGTCTTCTGCATCTGCGGAGAAAAAATTCCGACTTCTTTGATGATCGTCCGCCGCTGAGTCCCCAACATCAGGATCTCGTCACCAGCCTGTAAGGTACCGGAAAATACGCGGACATAGCAGATGACACCCTGATAAGTATTGAATACGGAATCGAAGATCAGACAGCGTAGATGCGGATAATTTCCATCTTGTGGCGCCGAGATTCGGTGAATAATGGCCTCGAAAATTTCCGGCACTCCTCTTCCCGATTTGGCACTCGCCGGGATCGCCTCTTCTCGCGGAATGGCTAAAATGTCCTCCAATTGCTGCAGTACGAGCTCAGGACGTGCGTTAGGAAGGTCCATCTTATTGAGTACGGGAATGACCGTTAATCCCTGCTGCAGTGCCAGATGTGCATTGGCCACCGTCTGGGCCTCGATGCCCTGTGCCGCATCGACCAGAAGCAATGCTCCTTCGCAGGCCGCCAAGCTGCGCGAGACCTCGTAGGAAAAATCCACATGCCCCGGTGTATCGATCAGATTGAGAATCCACTCCGTACCATTTCCATCCACATATCGCATCGTCACCGGATGGCATTTGATCGTGATCCCACGTTCGCGCTCCAGGTCCATGGAATCCAGTACCTGTTCCTGCATCTCGCGCTGCTGTAAGGTATGCGTATACTCCAGCAGCCGATCGGACAACGTCGTTTTCCCATGGTCGATGTGGGCGATGATGCA
>JAITIW010000013.1 GCA_031279255.1 Puniceicoccales bacterium | reverse complement strand
TTCGAAAGAAGCCTATTGTTCCATGAGTCAGCCTTCCCATTTGCTTTTTCTCCCACTGCCTCTACCACTGCCCCGCCTTTGCGATAGGAAAAAATGAAAGCTTTCAGCTTTGCATTTTTTCCTTAATCGCGGCCCGCGAAGCGGGCCAGAGCCCGAAGGGCTCAAAGGCGGGGGCGGCTTGTCGGTCTGATGGTAAAGGTCCTGTAAAAAAGCGCAATCAGGGGGCGGCAAAAGACGGCGGAGGCCAGATAGTTGAAATGAGTCTTACAGTATGAGACTCCTTTCGAAACGGAAAATAAGTGTTGTGGAGAGATATGAAAGGGGAGGTATTTTGAAAGATCGCCGATACGTACAGAAACAGACAAAAACGCTTCGGATTAAGATTCTCATCTCCTTCCTTCTCAATGGGGAGCGTCTTAATGCCGTTTCGAAAGAAGTCCTTTAAAACCCGCCGTATAGGCTTGGAGCCGATTCCCAAGAGCTCGGTTTGGCCCATGGAATGGCCGTTTCTTTCGTCCGAGAAGAACTACAAGCTGCCATGGAGAGCAGCAAAAAAGATATAAATATGCGATGAAGAAGTTTCATGATGTTACGGAGCCTTCAGAGTCGATGGGCTCTGAAGTTATCTCATTTTCAATTTCCGATAGAATCGACACAATTTTCATCTCTTGAAGGTGAGCATCATCGATCACAAAGTGCAATTCTGGAGAGAATTTCAATACTACTTCTCGATTGAGATGTTGTCGCAGATCAAATTTCTTTTTATGGAGCCAACGCAGGGCCTGTTTTTGTTCGGCTTCGTCGCCGATGAGGCCGATATGGACACTTATGCGGTGCAGGTCACTGGAACTCGTGACGCGTGTGATGGTGATTTTTGTCGATTCTTCGCGGTAATGTTTTTGCAAAATACGGGCCAATGCTTCTTGCAATAGGGAATTGACGCGTGAGATTCGAAAGTTCGTGGAGATGTTTCGCATTAGAGTGATGGTCGTTGTTCGATGATCTCGTAACACCCCATATCATCACCTATTTCAAAGGCCGTAAAGCCTTGAAGTTGTATGCCGCATTCCAATCCAGCCCGTACCTCCGACGGTTCCTCTTTGAGGTGTTTTAGGGAAGCCATATGGCCCTCGAAAAGTATTTGTTTGCCTCGTTTGAGGCGTATCAGTTTTTCGCGGATGATTTTGCCATCGGTGACCATACAACCGGCTACGATGCCTTTGGATAGCTGAAAAATTTGACGTACTTGAGCCGAACCCAAATAATTTTCCGTAAATTCTGGATCCAAAAGGTCGCTCATGGCATCGCGAACTTGGTCGATGAGCTCGTAGATGATGTTATGCCGCAGGACTTTTACCTGAAGATTTTTGGCCAAAGCAGCGGCTCCGGAATCATAGGCGACATTAAAACCCAAAATAGTGGCATTGGAGGAATGGGCCAATTCGACATCATGTTTGCGGATATTGCCAGCGGATTGTCCGATAATTTCCCATCGTATTTTGTCACTTTGGATACCTTCTAGGCACAAATTAGCGGCCTCAATACTACCCTGAACATCGGTTTTAACGAGAAGTTTGAGAATTTTTTCTTTGGTCGGAGTAGCCAGTGTAGCCAATGCGTCCTGTGCATTTTTCCCATGAATGGAAGGAAGAGCTTGTTCCTTCGCTTTTTTCTCCAGAGAAGCATTTTCTTCCGCTTCATTTCGGGCACGTTTTTCATCCTTGGCGGTCCGGGCGACACTGCCCACGTCGGGCGTACCAGACCAGCCGACGATGCGAACCGGCGTGGAAGGCGGAGCGGTTTTGATCGCTTTCCCATGATCATCAAAAAGAGCGCGGACGCGGCAATATTGTGAGCCGCAGACCAAAGAAGTCCCGGCGCTTAATGTACCTTCCTGGACGATGGCCGTTGTGGTGACGCCGTGGCCCATGTCCATCTGCGATTCGATGATCACAACTTCCGGATTCGCTCTAGGGTTTGCTTTTAATTCCAGCATTTCCGCCTGGACAAGGACAAGTTCGAGAAGTTCTGGTATATGTATTTTTTGTATGGCCGAAACGCCGATGCAAAGTGTCTCGCCACCCCATTCTTCGGGTACAATTCCGCGCTGCTGCATCTGCTGTTTGACGCGGTCGATGTTGGCACCTTTGGCATCGATTTTGTTGATGGCTACGACAACGGGAACATCTGCTTTCTGGGCAAATTTGAGTGCTTCGTCGGTCTGGGGCATGAATCCATCATCGGCCGCTACGACGAGGATGGCGATGTCAGTTATATCGGCTCCTCGTTGACGCATTTTGGCAAATGCGGCGTGTCCTGGAGTGTCGAGAAATGTGATCTTTTTCCCCTGAATTTCGACTTGGTAAGCCGCGATGTGCTGTGTGATACCACCCGCTTCGCCCGCCACGACATTCGTTTGCCGAATAGCATCCAGCAAAGTGGTTTTGCCATGGTCAACATGTCCCAACACGCAGACAATAGGAGGGCGTATTTCCTGTTTGTGGACGATGTCCGGAGCAGCCGGGATATTTTTCCCTTTTTTAGAAGCTCGCTGAGCATCGGATTCCTCACCACGCCGATGAACTTCCAGTTTAAATCCATGTTTTTGGGCGATGCTGATCGCCACTTCTTCGGTGATGGACTGATTCAACGAAGCGAAGATACCATTATGCATCAATTCCGAGATCAGCTGAAAGGGTTTAATTTCTAGAGCTGATGCGAATTCATGGACGATGATCGGCATCTTGGACTTTAGGGTCTTGAGAGGCTTTGCCGCATCGGGTTCATTTTTTTCAGAGGTTGGTGGAGGAGCTAAGCGCGGCAGTGGCGCTGGAATTTTAAATTCTCTGTTCGGTAGATTTGGGTTCAGGCGGGGTGAGTTTGTGGCAACAGGAGCTGCAGAAGGAGGTATTGAGTGGAAAATGGGGAGTGTCGGATGAGAAATTGAGGACGTGTGTTGGTGATGGGAAGCATTCGCGACCTGAGGAGGTACTGTTATTTCGACACCATTTTTTTTCTCAGATTGTGGCCGTTGAGTGGAATTTGAAAATGCTGTAATGGCATCGGCCGCCGTCGTTTGAGGCTTCTCGAAATGAATGACCGGTGGCCTGGGTGCTGGTTTCATGCGCGATGAGGAGGGTAAAGCTGTAGATTTTGGAGCCGTAGGTGGAGATATTTTGGCCGATGGGTTGGTGTCGATCAAAGGCTTCGTATCGCTCGTGGTGATTTTCGCATGAGATATGCTTTCGCTGATGTTAGAAATGGAAGGTCCACCGGTTTGAACCAAATTTTGGGGTGCTAGAGCTTCGGATGCTGGAATCTCATGGGTCTTTATGGCCTCTGCGCCATGTCCCAATGCTTTTAAAAAAACCTCCGCTTCATGATCCGTAATGGAACTGGAGGCGCTTTTGACAGCTAAGCCACGGTCTTGCAGGAGCGCTATGACTTCTTTGGTACTTTTTTCTAATTCTTTGGCTAATTGATAAACCCTTACACTCATGTTGTTCTCGAATGATAAAAACTTAGCGGATGGCAATGAATTCCATTGCCCATAAACGAGAACATCGATTCCGTATCATTTCAAGCTAAGAATTGTGCGATTTAAATTGTTGAACAGAAGCCATTACCGTATTGGCTTCCTCTGGACTGAAACCAGCCGATTGCAAATCATCAGCTGTGACACCTTCAAAGACATCGAGCCCCGTAATGCCGATGGCGACGAGTTTTTGAGCCATTTCATCCGAGATTCCTGGGATGTCATTGAGCCCTTCGGCTGCTTTTTGAACGCGTTGTGAGAAATCGGTATCCGTATGCGAAGCCTCTTTGTTAACGCTCAATTTCCAATTCATGAGTTTAGAGGTCAATCGAGCATTCAGTCCTCTTTTCCCAATGGCGGTGGCGAGATCTCCTTCGCTGACTTCGAAAGAAATGCGATGATCCGCCTCATCGATCTGTATATTTCTCGGGACGGCCGGACGAATAGCTTCCGTCAAAAATTCCACAGGATCGCTGTAGTAGCGTAAAATATCGATCTTCTCGTTCCCAAGTTCCTTGCAAATGCTGCGAATACGAATGCCTCGGGTCCCGATGCAAGCCCCCACGGGATCGACATTCAATTCCTTGCTCTCCACAGCGACCTTTGTCCGGTAACCGGCTTCGCGGGCGAGGCCGCGAATCACAATGGTCTTATCGGCGATCTCTGAGACTTCCAGCTCGAGCAACTTGCTGATGAACTGATCACTGGCGCGACTTAAGATGATTTCCGGGCCGCTGGTCGATGATTCGATGCGCAGCAGTAAACATCGGATCTGGTCTCCGGGTCGATAGTCCTCACCAGGAGTACGTTCATGAAAAGGCATAATACCTTCCGCTTTCCCGAGATCGATGAAGAGGTTGCCTCTGTCCTCTGAGCGGACGGTACCGGTTACGAACTTCCCTACCTGATGTTTAAAATCTTCATAAATACGTCCTTTCTCGAAATGTCGAACGCTTTGATTAATGGCTTGGCGTGTACTTTGGGCCGCGATACGCCCCAGGAGAGTAGGGGATATTTCTTTTTCGACCGTAGCGCCCACTTGAGCATTGGGGTCTAATTCTTTAGCTTTGAGAAAATGCATCTGAGACGCTGGATCGGCAACCGAGTCGACGACTTCATAAAGAGCCCAAGCCTGAAGATGTCCGGTTTTGGGATTGATGTGAACCCGTACGTCATGTCCGAAATGGATACTCTTAATGGCGGCGCTACGAATGGCTTCTTGGATAGCGGCAATCATGTCGTTCCGAGCGATGCCTTTCTCCTTTTCCATATATTCTAACACGGCGATAATCTCACTTCCCGTACTCATATTTCAGTGCTTTATGATGAACTTTTACTAACTCTCTCTAGGCTAGAAGATAGCTAGAATTGGTGCATATTTGTCAAGGAAGAAAGCCAGAAAGGTATTGAAAATACGAAGCAACTGGAAAGATAATTTCCTTTCCAATAAGGTTGTTTTAGGGTTCTTATGTTTCCTATTAAGGAGAAGGAGGTTTTTTTATTTCGATATTTTACATATTTTTGACGGAAAAATATCATGAATGACAGAAAATGTTTGCCAGTCATAAAATACGTCACACATCTGACAATCCGGGCAAAAAATTTTTTCGCGTATGACTTTCCCTCATGGCCATCATGGCAAAGTAGATGATCCTGATGTTCGTAGAACATTTGATTATTGGCGCAGTCGAATTCTATATTCCCTGATACTAGGCTATGCCACATTTTACATCGTACGGCAAAATTTTCAAGTGGCTGCCCCTTCGATGTTACACGAATTGGGCTATACCCGTTCCCAGGTAGGGTGGGCTTTTAGTATGTTTGCCCTCATCTATGGGTTGGGAAAATTCATCAGCGGCGTCATATGCGACAAGACGAGTGCCCGTTATTTCATGACGATGGGCTTATTGGGAACAGCCCTCTGCAGTTTGTGCATCGGTTGTACGCATTCCATCACTTTCTTAGCTCTGTTCTATGCCTTTAATGGAGCTTTTCAATCCATGGGTTGGCCACCGGTGGCACGCCTGATGGTTCACTGGTATTCTCCGCGTGAGTTGGGTACCCATTGGGGCATCGTCAATGCTTCTCATCAAGCCGGTAGTGTGATCATTCTTCTGGGAGGTTCTTGGATGCTCGTGCATTGGGGTTGGAGAACAGTTTTTATCGTTCCAGCCATACTGGCCTTTGTAGTTTCAATAATTCTTTTTCATTATCTTCGTGATATCCCGGAAGCGATGGGACTTCCTTCCATCGAGGATATGGAGGGCTTGCGGCATACTTCGGGTCATGAGGATACGGAAGTGGTGACGTTGAGAGAAATTTTCATGGAACATATTTTGCCAAATCCATCGCTGTGGTATGTTTGCTTGGCTAATTTTTTTCTCTACATCATCCGCATGGGATTTTTCAATTGGGCACCGACATTTTTGCAGGAAGCGAGGGGTGCTTCGATCATGATGTCGGGATTACAGTCCACGGGATTCGAGTTGATGGGAGCTTTCGGTGGTTTATGTGCCGGTTGGGTATCGGATAAGATCTTCAAGGGGCGAAGAAATCGCACCTGTGTCTATTTCATGTTGGTGCTGATCATTGCATTGTTTATTTTTTGGCTGATACCGACAATATCGGCCGTCATGAATACTATATTTCTCTTTATCATGGGCTTTTTTGTCTACGGTCCGCAGATGTTGGCCGGGTGCGCTGGAGCGGAGTTCAGTTCGAAACGCGCAGCCGCAGCCGGTAATGGACTGACCGGTATGTTCGGTTATCTGGGAGCTGCTTTTTCCGGCTGGGGTATCGGAAAAATCGTCGATACTTGGGGATGGAATGCCATGATCCTGTTCTTTGCCATTTGCGCCATGATCAGTACTTTCTTCTTCATGCTCAATGGCCAGTCTCTTAAGCACAGAAGACGTGCGTGCTGTGCTGAAAAATAAGTTTTTCAAGAATAAGTCACTTGTATCACTTTGATGCTTCTAATTTATTGGAGTTTTTGGCCCAAGCTGTAGGGAGAGCATCCTCCTAAAGCTCCGCCGGTGATAAAGTAAAACACCTGAAGGCGCTGTAATACTTTAACAGGCTTCTTTCGAAACAATGATAAGTGCGATAACGTGATAGTCGTTTTGAGAGGCCAATATGAGAGATATTTGAGTTAAAAAGATTTATCAACAGAAGAATTTCGTCGCTTAACGAGCATTGTAATACCGTTTCGAAGGAAGTCTCATAAAAAGCTTCACCTTCGTGAAAAATCGTGCTGAACCTGGCGAGGTGGACGGGACTCGAACCCGCGACCTTCGGCGTGACAAGCCGACGCTCTAGCCAACTGAGCTACCACCCCAGTAAGGTGGAAATTTGCCTGCCCCTGTATCAAAGTCAAGGTGTAAATCATCGCAGTTGTGGGCGGCCATGATGCATTTTTATCATTTCGATTTTTCTTAAGCCGGTGCTGCTGTCTCGGCGATGCTTGAAGGAGATAAGGTATCCTCTGGGTCTAGTCTTTTGGACAGTCTGTCGATTTTTGGCACGATTTTTTTTGCCCAATGGCCCGTCGACGGCCGGCTACGCCGGCCGCCGACCTCTAGCGTCCTCTCGCGAAGCGAGGACGCTAGCTTTGCGAAGCAAAGGGGCCATTGGGCAGCATTTTGTGCAGCGCTGGAGTTTTTTAGAAAATGTATGGCGCTGGAATTTTTCGGCGAAGAGTAAGCTATCTCCAGGAAGAAAAAAACAGGAATTTGGTGCCATAAAACCGCGAAAGAAAATCATTTGTCGGCTTGTATAGTGAATACTTTAGATCATATCACTCCTACAGAGAGGAATCGCTCCTGAATTCAAAAACGACAAAACATCGGCCGATGTGGAACTTTTTTCTAATTTTAAGAGCTATTGATCTCAAATTTTAGGGACCAACTGCATAGTTTTCCGATGCTTGGATTTGAAGGAAACGCTATGATCAGGATTTAGGATGACCTGAAGCGACATTCCTTCGTGAATATTTCCTTTGAGAAAAGCTTCAGCCAAAGGATCTTCGATGTAACGCTCAATAGCACGCCGCAGGGGTCTCGCTCCTAATTTGGGATCATGGCCCTTTTGTAGAAGAAATGCCTGCATTTCACCAGAGAGTTGTAGCGAAATTTTTTTCGTCATGAGGCGCTGATTGATCGCATCCATATGGAGCTGAATGATGGTTTCCAATGTCTGCTGAGAGAGTGGTTTAAAGACGATGAGGTCGCTGAGCCGATTGAGAAATTCTGGCCGGAATGATTTTTTTGCCTCTTCGAGAACTTTATGTTTCGTCGCTTCAAAGTCGTGATTTTCTTGCCCGGAGAGAAAAGGAAAGCCTAAAGTGGTATTTTTTTGAAAAAATTCGGCACCCGCATTACTCGTCATGATGAGCAACGTGTTTCGGAAATCGATTTTGCGTCCCAGGCTGTCGGTTAAAAACCCTTCTTCGAGAATCTGCAAGAAAATTTGGAGTATATCGGGATGAGCTTTTTCGATTTCGTCGAAGAGCAGTACGCTGTAGGGCTTTCGTCTGACGGCTTCTGTGATTTGTCCTCCTTCCTCGTGGCCGACATATCCCGGAGGGGATCCGATCATCCGCGAGACGGAAAATTTTTCCATATACTCCGTCATGTCAACCGAAATGAGCGCATCCGATGAGCCAAATATTTTTTCCGCCAATACTTTTGCGAGGTAAGTCTTCCCGACACCGGTAGGGCCTAGGAAGAGGAAAGAACCGATGGGACGTTTAGGATCACGGAAATCGGTTCGAGAACGCCGCAAAGATCGAGCGATATTGGCAATGGCTTCCTCTTGTCCGATGATAGATTTCTGCAATTCTTCCTCCATATGGAGCAATCGTTCGCCTTCTTTCTGTTCAATGCGATCCAGTGGAATGCCCGAATAAGCGGATATGGTGCGATAGATACATTCTTCATCGATGGTGACCACCGATGTTTTAAGCCGGTCACGCCATTCCTGAAGGACAAAAACTTTTTGTTCCTGGAGTTGTTTTTCTTTATCCCTCAATTGCGCCGCCTCTTCGAAACGCTGATCATGAATAGCTTTTTCTTTTTGCGATGTGATGGCTTCAATTTCCTGCTGTAGCTCATCGATGATCCTGGGTGGCTGCGGGCAGGCATGCAGATGGGCATAGGAACCGGCTTCGTCGAGAACATCGATGGCTTTATCGGGCAAAAATCGGCCTTGAATGTAGCGTTCAGAGAGTTGTACCGCCAGCTCAATGGCCTCGGGGGTATAGAAAACCGAGTGATGTTCTTCATAACATGGCTTAATACCTTGCAAGATGCGTATGGCATTGTCGACATTGGGAGCTTCTACAATAATGGATTGAAAACGACGCTCTAGGGCTGAATCTTTTTCGATATTCTTTCGATATTCGGCGAACGTAGTGGCTCCGATGCACTGAATTTCTCCACGAGAAAGTGCCGGTTTCAGCATATTGGAAGCATCCATGGAGCCCTCGGATGCGCCGGCTCCGACGATGGTATGAAGCTCATCAAGAAAAAGAATGATGTTTTGCGCTCGTCGAACTTCCTCCATGACTGCCTTCAGTCTCTCTTCAAATTGTCCGCGGTACTTCGTCCCGGCGACCATGAGCGCCAGATCCAAGGTAATGATCCGCTTATCTTGTAGGAGTAGGGGAACCTTTTTCGTCACAATGGCTTGGGCTAATCCTTCGACAATGGCCGTTTTCCCGACACCGGCCTCTCCGATCAGTGCCGGATTATTTTTGGTCCTGCGGCAGAGGATTTGCAAAGTCCGTTCGATTTCCCTATTGCGGCCGATGACGGGATCGAGAGCTTTAGACATCGCTAGAGCCGTTAAATCGCGTCCGAAAGCACGCAGAGCCGATGTTCTAGTTTCCACCCGAATCATATCCTGATGTGCGGGATATTCTGTGTGGTTGATATCTTCATTCCCAATATGCTTGCGCGTATCGCCTGTAAATTGTGGATCTAGTTCCGAAAGGATGGCATTGCGGCATTCCTGAATGTCGATATGGAGACTGCGCAGAACCTCCGATGCGATCCCTTCATTTTCCTGTAAAAGTGCTAGGAGAAGATGTTCTGTCCCGATGTAAGAGTGCTGCAGTCCACGAGCTTCTTTAGCGGCTGAAATGAGAACTTTTTTGACCCGAGGTGTGAAAGGCACACTATGGGGAATGTTTTCCAGAGAATTGTCTCTTTGCTCGTAAGTGAGGGCAGAGACACGTTGTTCGATGCGCTCCTTGACGATGCTGTTGTCGACTCCTAAACGTTCTAAGGCATTGAAGGCAATGCCTTGTCCCAGTTGTATGATCCCGAGTAGCAGATGCTCTGTTCCGACATAGGTCTGTTGAAAACGATCCGCTTCCTGTCTGGCTAAGACAAGAACCTGTTGGGCTCGTGGTGTGAAATTATTAATAGGGTCCATAATGGGGACTGAACAATCTCAGCGCACGATTATGCACATATCTCAAAAATAACAAGATTTTTGCGCGTTTTTTAAAATTCTTTGCATTTGTATCGGAAAAGTGCTTGTGGAAAGTAGGAAATTATTCAACGTTGCGCCCTAACGCCAGCAAAAATATTTGCCGTAACTCTCGGAAATTTCCGAGTCGAGCGATGTTCCAGCCGTAAAGCAGGGGCATCAGAGGTAAAGTTATCTCTGTAAAAGTTGTGAAGTGCTAAAGTTATATGTCGAAGACAAATTATCTTGAAAAAGAAAAAGTAATCGATGCATTTAAGGTGCATGAGAAGGATACGGGCTCCTGCGAGGTCCAGATCGCCATTCTAACGGCTCGTATTCAACACATTACGGAACATCTCCGTCTGCATAAAAAGGATTATCATACGCGGCGTGGTCTGATCGCGATGGCGAATCGTCGGCGGAAGCTATTGGATTATCTTCAAAAGCACAGTTTGCCGCGCTACGAGGCCATATTGCAGCGCTTGAAGTTACGTCGTTAGAAGGAAATGTATCTTAAATATGTTTTTGATGATGAATTTGTAGAGGTCACGGAAGAGCTAGGATTTTGTGTGATTTGAGAAGTTTGATGTTGGATATGGGATGGACAAGGGGATGGTATAATGCCTAATAAATTGAAAAAATACAAGAAATGAAACAGTTATATAATGTAAAAGCGGATGAGTTGGGAATCACATTTTCGGCCGGTAGCTTGGCGAAACAGGCCAATGGGGCCGTTACGGTACAGCTCGGTGATACGTGTGTTTTTGTGAGTGCCGTTGCGGCAATGGATGTGAGAGCGGAGCAGGATTTTTTCCCATTAAGCGTCGATTACCGCGAGAAATTCTCAGCGGCCGGAAGGATTCCGGGAGGATATTTCAAGCGCGAGGGTCGTCCTTCGGAGAAAGAAATATTGACCTCTCGGCTCTGTGATCGTCCTCTGAGGCCTTTGTTTCCCAAAGGCTTCATGAATGAAGTCCAAGTCATAGGTTATCTGCTATCGGCCGATCTCCAAAATGATGGCGATATTCTGATGATCAATGGCGCATCGGCGGCTCTGCTCTGTTCGGATATTCCCTGGGAAGGTCCCATCGGGGCTGTCCGCATAGCGGATGTTCAGGGAGAATGGATCGTCAACCCTACGCATGAACAGATGCTCGATTCGTGTCTGGATTTGGTCTATGTGGGCAATGAAAATGATATGATGATGATCGAAGGCAATGCGGATCAATTGCCGGAAGATCGATTCATAGAGGCGCTTAAATTTGCCCAGGAAAAGATACAATGCCTCATCCGGGCGCAGAGGGAATTGGCATCGTTGGTCGCTAAGACGAAAAAAACATTTCCATTGGTCGTTTCCGAAGAACCTATTCGGGATATTTGTTTGCGCTTTAAAGATCGTTTGCAGGAAGCCATCGCCGTAAAGGACAAGCTATCGCGTAATGCCGCCATTGCGGCCGTTAAAGAGGAAATAAAGCTCTGCGTGAGCGCCGAAGTGGAAGATGTAGATAGTCTAAAAACGGCTCTAGGAGTGGCCTTTGAGGAACTTTTGGAAACACTTTATCGGAGTCATATATTGGAGCATGGGAAACGTTCCGATGGGCGCGCTTCTGATGAGATCCGGCCCATTCACTGCGAAACCGGCATTTTGCCCTGTGTGCACGGTTCGGCCCTTTTTCAGCGCGGTGAAACTCAAGCATTGGTGACGACGACGTTAGGATCGTCGAGGGATGTTCAGGAAATCGATGCCATTTCTGGCGGTATTCATTCCAAGACATTTGTACTGCACTATAACTTTCCGCCATTTTCCGTCGGCGAGGCGGGTCGTGTCGGTTCAACCGGCCGGCGGGAAATTGGGCACGGTGCACTGGCGGAACGTTCTCTGACTCCGACGCTTCCGGGTGAAGAGGATTTTCCCTATGCCATTCGCGTTTTATCGGATATTTTGGAATCCAATGGTTCCTCTTCCATGGCGACGGTTTGCGGAGGATGCTTGGCATTGATGGATGCCGGTGTCAAAATTACAGCACCGGTGGCAGGGATTTCAGTGGGGCTCGTGGCCGATTTTGATAAAAAAGGAGCCGTCAAAAAACACGTCATTTTAACGGATATCATCGATGCTGAGGATCATTATGGCGACATGGATTTCAAAATCGCCGGAACACGAGAAGGTATTACAGGATTTCAATTGGATCTAAAGATCAAGGGTCTGCCGATAGCCATTGCCGAAGAGGCTATTATGCGAAGTCGTGAGGCTCGATTGAAGATTTTGGACATCATGCAGAAGGTTCAGGACGGCCCGAGGGAAGAATTGCGTGAAAATGCTCCGCGATATGAGCTGGTTACGATTGATCCCGATAAGATCGGTGCTCTGATCGGCCCCGGAGGGAAAAATATCAAGCGCATTACGGAAATTTCAGGAGCTCAGATCGATATTCATGAAGATAATAGTGGCCATGTGGCTGTTTTTGCGACCAGTCGGGAATCATTAGAGCGCGCCCTTCAGGAAATTCGGCTCGTATCGGCCGAGATTGAGACGGGAAAAGTTTACCGTGCTGTGGTGCGTTCCGTGAAGGAATTTGGTATCTTTGTGGAATGTCTACCGGGGAAAGAGGGAATGGTACATGTTTCGGAATTGTCGGACATTCGTATAGAAAATCCGGAAGATGTCTGCAAAGTTGGAGATGAAGTGGTCGTAAAATGCATCGGTGTCGATGAACGGGGACGTGTTCGCCTGAGCCGTAAAGCCGCACTTTGTGAGGCGCGGGGAGAAGCGTATGAGGCAAAAATACCATCAAGAACTTCTGGTGGTTCCGGTGGCAGGAGGCATTCCCCTCGAAGGGAACGATAGCGTCGTCATTTTTTGAGGCTTCAGCATCCTCAGTCTCATCGCTTGTCATGGCAGCGAGTCTGTGAGAAAGAGCTCTCATTGGGGAAGCTGATGAAATGAGCTTTGTTCCAGGTATCCGAGCCAGTGAGTTTTCATAGGACGACGGAAGTGCTTTTGAATTTCATACGGGGCAGCTTATCTCCCCTTTGGGAAAGTGTCGTGCTGTAAGACATCGGAATTTTCGAGTGTCGAGTGGCATCTTCAGCTAGTTGGAGGCTTTACCGCCTTTGAGCCCTTCGGGCTCTGGCCCGCTGCGCGGGCTGCGATAAGGAAAAATGAAAGCTCCCGCTTTGCATTTTTCTCTTAACGCAAAGGCGGTAAAAGAAAAATTGAAGGCGGCTCATAAAAAAACTCCCAAGCTTAAGGGCCTTGTCATTGGCCAAAAGGGTCAAATTGCATAGCGGGTACGATTTGAAAAGATGATCCTCATGGCCAATTCTGTGAAGATGAGATTCAGAAAAATATGAATTTCCAGGACCGGTGTAGCTTTCACCGTGTGCTGTGATTTGAGAGGAAATTTGGGATCAGTATTCATCGCCGCTTGTCGATTTGACTTTATGGCCATATCCATTAGTATAAGCGACGGTGGATGGGGCGAATGTGTTATGTATTATCATGGGTGGTGGAAGGGGTAGGCGCCTGGATCCACTGACGAAATATCGCTGTAAACCAGCGGTCCCGCTAGCCGGGAAATATCGCTTGGTCGATATTCCCATCAGCAATTGTCTGAATTCCGGCTTCAATCGTATCTACATCTTGACCCAGTTCAATACACGGTCACTCCATCGGCATATCGAAAATACCTACCGCTTTGATACCTTTGGTGGCGGGAAGATCGAGATCTTTTCCGCCGAACAGACCCAGGACAGTTCCGACAGTTGGTACGAAGGAACGGCCGATGCCGTTCGTAAAAATATGCGTTATTTTCGAGTCCAAGACGGTGATCTGATGATCATCTTGTCCGGTGACCAGCTCTACCGCATGAATATCGCCGATTTGGTGGAACAACATCGACGTGCTCATGCCGACGTGACCATTGCGGCTAAAGCGATTCCGAATGAACGCATCTCTTCTTTCGGCGTCATGCGTATTCGATCCGATCTTTCCATCGCGGAATTCTTTGAAAAGCCGGATGATCCGGAAATCATAGAGTCATTGACAATGGATGGCGAATTGAGGGCTCGCTTAAAGGATCAATCTTCCAAAAAATATAGCCTGGCATCGATGGGGATTTATATCTTTCAGGCAGAGGTCTTAAAACGTGCATTGGCGAGCTGTGGATCCGATTTTGGCAAGGAAATCATACCGGGACTTCTGGGAAAAGTCGCGATGCAGGCCTATATTTTCGATGATTATTGGGAAGATATCGGGACCGTACGGTCTTTTTTTGATGCTAATTTGGGGCTTACGTCTCCTCAACCGGAGTTCAATTTTTATGACGCTTTGGCTCCCATCTATACGCATCCGAGTTTTTTGCCGGCTTCGAAGATCTGCCATTGCGATTTGCAAGATGTATTGATCTCGGATGGATGTCTTCTGGATGAAGTTCATCTCAAGCGCTGTGTGTTGGGACTCTGTTCGGTGATTCGCGAAGGAACGGTAATGGAAAATGTTCTCATGATGGGTTCCCGTCACTATGAATCCCTTGAGGAAAATACCGTATCGGATGGCAATATCCCGGCCATAGGTATCGGTTGTCACAGCTATATCCGGGACTGCATCATCGACAAAGGTGCCCGTATCGGGAATCATGTGCGCTTGACGCCAGAGGGGAAAAAAGATGGTTTTGAATACAACGGTCTTTACGTGAAGGATGGCATTCTATGTGTGGGGCGAGATGCCATCGTTCCCGATCATACTATTTTATGAAAAATATGGAAAGAACTTGAAAACATTGGTATCTCGATTTCCGTCGGTCGCCGTAAGCTGTAATTTTATGGTTTTTATTAAAAAATAATTTTGATATAATCTACTGTAATTCGTGTCTAAAAAAAATGAAAGTCTGATCCAATCGCCGATATCAGCCGATGTGGCTGTGCAAGGGACGGATGATGTCGAAGGAGAATGCGAACGCGTCTTACAAGAACTTGTCGATGCCTATTATCTTTCTTCAGATACGAATTTCCCTCGGCCGGTGATTTGGTTAAGCGGAGCTCCTGGCTCTGGGAAAGGGGCTAATTCATGCCATGTGATGCGCGCTTTGGGTATATCGGCAGAGCCGATAGTGGTGAGCGACCTTCTGAATTCGGAGGATTTGAAGAATCGCAAGGATCATGGAGATCTGATCGACAGCCGTATCGTCGTACGCGCGGTATTGGCAGCTTTATTGCGATGCAAAGGCGGTGAAGGAGTGATCATGGATGGGTATCCGCGGTCATTTTTTCAGGCGAAGTTTTTGCACTTGTTGGGAAAAAAGATTCAGTCATTGACTGGAATAGATTCGCAATTTTGCATGATCGTATTCTCTGTTGATGAGCAGACGAGTTTGGATCGTCAATTACTGCGCGGCCGTAAGGCCATTGTCCATAATCAGGAAGTTAAACAATCCCAAAGTGGTGTTTTGCGCGAAGTACGTCCTACCGACACCGATGAAACTTTGGCCCGTAAACGTTATAGAAATTTTTTGGACAATACGGATGCGGCGTTGCGTTATCTTCAGGCATCGGGTATGCCTTTTGTCGAGATCGACAGCCGAGGGTCTTTCGAGGAAGTCAAAAAACGTATCGAGCAGAAGGTCCGGAAATGGAATCCGATACTTTAGAAAAGTTAAGAATCGCAAAAATAAGAAGTCGCCAGCGACTGACGGAATTCGTAGTTTAAGGTTGAAGGATTTAGAAATCCTGAAAATAATGATGTTGTTAAAATTTTTCGAGTACCGGACATGCTTTTGGCTCTCTTCCTCAGATTGCTCGGTGCTTGACGGCAAGGGCTGTGAATTTTAAAAGCCAATGGTAGAAATGTTATGGTGAATATTCCAGACATAGGGCCATTCCGACGCCGTCATGAGCTACTGGAACAGACGATGGCCGGGGTGAATTTTTTTTCGGATCAGCGACAGGCCGCTCAGGTTTCTCAGGAGCATCAAAAATTATCCCTGCTGTTTGAAAAATATGAAAGGTATGTGAGCCTGAAGGAGAATATTCAGGAATATCAAAACCTGCTGGACGATCCGGAAGAAGATGCGGAATTAAAGGTATTGGCGAAGGAAGAATGGGCGCGTGCTGAGGAGCATAAGACGCAGTTGGAGCAATCTATTCTGTTGGACATGATTCCGCAGGAAGCGTCGGATTCGCGCCATACCATCATGGAAATTCGTGCCGGAACCGGAGGAGATGAGGCGAGTTTATTTGTCGGCGATCTTTTCCGAATGTATGCGCGATATGCCGAGAGGAGGGGATGGGAATTGGAAGTTCTCAGCTCTAGTCCATCGGAGTGTGGTGGTTTTAAGGAAATTATTTTTTCAATTCGTGGCGAAGCAGTCTATCGATATTTGAAGTTGGAGAGCGGCGTGCATCGCGTACAGCGCATTCCGACGACGGAAGCCAATGGGCGTATTCATACATCGGCGGCGACGGTGGCCGTCCTTCCGGAAGCAGAAGAGGTGGATGTCCAAATCGCGCCGGAAGATATTGAAATTTCTGTCTGCCGAGCCAGTGGTCCCGGTGGGCAAGGTGTCAATACGACAGATTCCGCTGTCCAGATTTTACATCGGCCGACGGGAATGATCGTCTACTGCGCCGATGAGCGCTCTCAGCAGAAAAATCGCGTAAAGGCGATGATGGTCTTGCGATCGAGGCTTTTGCAGAAAAAAGAAGAAGAAGAGAGGGCGCAATACGCAGCGGTGCGAAAACATCAGGTGGGTTCCGGTGATCGTTCGGAACGCATTCGGACTTATAATTTCCCTCAGAATCGCCTGACGGATCATCGGATCGGGCTCACACTTTATAGTTTGCCGCAGATCATGGATGGAGATTTGGAGGCATTGCTGGACGCGCTTTTGTTGGCTGATCAAGAGGCGAAAATTCGGACCCTGATGGAGGAAACAGTACCATCATCATGAAGTACTTTTTGGCTTTGGCGGTATGCACTCCGCTGTCTTTGCAAGAAGGAAATGAATGCCTTCATTTCTCTTCTTGTGGCCCGCTATGCGGGCGAGCCCATAGGGCTCCAAAGACAGCGGATGGAAGAATGCTCTCATCTTGTTGAAAGGAATCGCTCTTGTCAGTATCTCAAAGTGAGTGTTTTTCTGAAAAGCAGTGGATGGATTATGCTGCGGATTTGGGTCATCGATTTCCTAAAAAATTGTTGGAACCGCAAGTCGTCGAACTTCTCTCGAAAGAGACAGAATATCCCATAGGGATTGCCTGTTCCGGTGGCCTCGATTCACTCTGCCTGCTGCTGCTCTCCTATTTCCATTTTCCAGAAAATAAGTGGATTGTTCTGCACTTTAATCACAATCTGCGCGATGGAGAATCTGACGAAGATGAAATGTTTGTACATAAGGTAGCGGCGGCATTAGGTTTGGTATGTTTTTCGGCCAAGAGGCCACCCAGTCTTCATTGTTCCGAAGCGGATTTGCGAAAGGATCGCTATGCTTTTTTTGAAAACATTCTGTTGAAAGAGGGTGGATGTTATCTCTTATTAGGACATCACTGGGATGATGTTTGCGAATCTTGGATCATGCGCATGGCCCGAGGAGCTTCTCTGGAGGCATTGATTTCACCTCTAGCTGTTCAATCGCTAGGTTCTTATCGACGTTTACGTCCTCTGATTCATCTCGAGCGGAGACAGTTGGAAGAGGCCATGAGATCATTGAGAATCCCATGGCGTGAGGACAGTAGTAATCATGGGGATGCTTATTTGAGAAATCGTATCCGCCATGGTTTGATCCCGGAAGTGGAAAGATTATTTCCAAAAAAATCATGGCGAATGGGATGGAAGCGTGTAGGGCAGCAGATAAGAGAGGCCCATGAGGCCGTTGCTCTCTATGCGAACCCATTTGCCGATCTCGTGAACGATGAATCACCCGATTTTGGAGCCTTAAAGGGACAAGCACGTGCGATTTATCGCCATATTTTGGATGCTTGGTTGCAACGACGACATCTACGCGAACATATCTGTTGGATCAGTTTTGAAAAGTTGTTGGGAGCTCTGCTAGAAGGGCATGATTTCAGCTGTAGTATCGGCATTCGGATGCTGCTCCGAAGCCGTGCACATCATCTGATCTTAGTGAAAATTTCCGAAGGTAGCACAAGCTGTGGACCCATTTTGTGGGATACGGCGTGTGTGGAGACGCCCAGCGGTATTTTGGAAAAAACATTATGTCAGTGGCGCGGGGGGGGGAAGCAAATTTTTCAAAAAAATATTATGAAAGTCTGGACAGGTTTGCCCGAAAATCAAGTATTTCGGATCAGGAATTGGCAAGCGGGTGATGTCTATCGGCCGTTTGGATTTTTTGGGAGAAAGAAATTGAAAAAAATGTTTCAGGAACATAGAGTTTCGCTCGATGAGCGACAGAGCGTTCCCGTCATTACGCTCTTCCCTTCGGGTGAAATCGTCTGGGTTCCCTATCTTCCCATCTGCGATGATTTTAGAGTCTTAAATGGAAGTACTTCGGCTCTTGAGTTGACATTTCGCAAGATTTGACGATCCCTTTCTTCCGGAAGAAGATGACAGGAAAAAATTCATTTTTCAATAAATTTCAGCTGAGGGTATTGACGATTTGGCTCCTATTGATCGCCGGGATTTTCTCCCTATGGTCTGGTTACTCGCCGTACCGCGGACAGTTGCAGAAATGGACGACGCGGCAGGTCTTGCAGGCCTCTCAGGAAGGAAAGATTCTGCAGGGTATCATTCAGTCGGATCCGACGCGTGGATCGGAGTGGTATCGGATCCGAGGTCAGGCCAAGCTGGATCGGCCTGTGACGTTGGAGAACGGAGAGACGAAAGATACGGTCCTTTTTGAGGCACAGGGGAGGCTCACGAGTGATCGTTTCAATACCTTACTAAATTCGTCGGCCAATTGGAGAGAGAAACCGTCCCATACTTTGTGGACAGATATTCTGGTCAGTATTTTGCCGATATTCATTGTGTTTGGGATTTTCTACTTCGTCTTCGCTCGGCAGCTTAAGAATGCCGGTCGGAATGCGATGGGATTTGCGAGGAGTAAGGCGAAGATGCTGACGCCTGATCATAAAAAGAAGACGCTTAAGGATGTGGCCGGTTGCGATGAGGCCAAGGAAGAAGTGGCCGAAATTATCGATTTCCTAAAAAATCCAAAAAAATTTCAGGATATCGGCGGGAGGATTCCGAAAGGTTGCCTGATGGTGGGACCTCCGGGAACCGGTAAGACGCTTTTGGCCCGGGCTATTGCCGGCGAAGCAGATGTGCCATTTTTCAGCATCAGCGGCTCTGATTTTGTCGAAATGTTTGTCGGTGTGGGAGCGGCTCGAGTGCGTGATATGTTTGAGCAAGCCAGAAAAAGTGCTCCCTGTATTCTCTTCATCGACGAAATCGATGCCGTGGGACGGCATCGTGGTGCCGGTTTAGGTGGCGGTAACGATGAACGCGAGCAGACACTCAATTCTCTTTTGGTGGAGATGGATGGATTCGACAGTCGAGAGGGTGTCATCATCATTGCGGCGACGAATCGGCCCGATGTCTTGGACAATGCTCTATTGCGGCCAGGGCGTTTTGATCGCCAAGTGATGATCGATTTGCCGGACTTGCATGGTCGTCATGATATCCTCAAAGTCCATGCCGAGAAAATCAAGATGGTCTCTGACGTCAGCCTCGAAGATGTGGCGCGTAATACTTCTGGGTTTTCCGGTGCCGATTTGGAAAATCTTCTCAATGAATCGGCGCTTTTGGCAGCTCGGCATAATAAGACAGAGGTTGAGCGCAAGGACATCGAGGAAGCGAGGGACAAAATTGCCTATGGACGAGAGCGCAAGAAGCTCATGGACGACAAGGACAAGAAAATCACGGCCTATCATGAGGCCGGACATGCCATTGTACAAGCGGTAGTTGATGATGGCGATTTACCCGTTCATAAGGTAACGATTATCCCGCGTGGTCGAAGTCTCGGCAGTACGATGTTTTTGCCCAAAAAGGATATTTTAAATACGACGAAACACAATGCTCTCGGGCGTATTTGCTGTGCGATGGGAGGACGTGTGGCCGAGGAGCTGGTGTTGGGCGATACGGCTATCACGAGTGGCGCTTCGGAGGATATTAAGATGGCGACTAAAATGGCGCGCAATATGGTCTGCGATTGGGGAATGAGTCCATTGGGTCCCGTCGCCTATGGGGATAATCGCGATCATATTTTTTTAGGACGCGAAATCTCTCGTGAACAGAACTATAGTGAAGAAACGGCGAAAAAGATCGATTTGGAAATTTTAAAAATTGTCTCGGAAGAGAAAGAACGAGCCTGTGGTATCCTGTCGGGAAAGCGCCATTTGCTGGAAAAATTAGCCGATGCATTGCTTCAATACGAAACCATCGAAGGTCGTTCGGTATATGAATTGATCCAGACAGGGGATTTTCAAACGGAGCTCGAAGTGCCGAAGCCGCCGGAATCTTCGCCTCAAGATACGGCGAATGATGCGGCTGATAAAAAAGATCAAGAGGAAAAACAGGCCTCTAACGTCACTCTTGACGACATGTCGATAGAAAAGGAGGAAGAGGAAAATAAAGAGGAAACAGAATCGATCCCTCCCGAAGAAGATACTTCAGGATCGAAGCATTCCTAGATTTTATCACTTGCGCCGTAAAACCATGTCATTTATGGCATGGATATAAAGCGCCGCAATACACCAGCCAAAGATGCTCGTGCTGCGGACAGGGCAGTAGAAGAAAATCGCAAAAACCGAGCGAAATTCAAATGTTGAAATTACGGTTCGAAGCGCACGCTAACCATCACATGGCAGAGCATGCCGTTAAAAGCCTGTGGAGAGATCGACGTAAGCCGACTCCGCGAAGCATGGGGCCTACCTGGTTTAGGATAGGGAAGCTGTTAGGAGTAAAGTGGGAGATACCAAGGGCTGTCGACCTAGAACGAGATTAACCATTGACTTCTTTGAAACGAGGTTTTTTTTAAAGAAAATTCTTCATGTTTTCGTGAAGAATCTTGGTTAAACTGTAAATACAACGATATGATGAAAAATGCAGAATTATGTGTTACACAGCCGGGAAATTTAGAATTACGGCTTTCAGCGCCTTGGTGGCTGAGATTGGCCTATGGCGTATTTTTTCTTTATCTCATGGCACAGATAACGATACCATTGCCCTGGACTCCGGTGCCGATTACAGGACAGACCTTTGGAGTATCCTGTATGGCGCTCATCATGGGTTCTTTAGCAACGCCCGCCGTCGCCATTTATTGGTTGCTGGGCCTCTGTGGTTTGCCGGTTTTAGCGGGAGCTTCAGCTGGCGTACTTTGGGGAGCAAAGTCGGGATATTTATTGGGAATGGTAATAGCAACAGAACTGATGCGTCGCTTAAAGGACAAGGGATTTGCCAAAACATGGTGGGGTATATTGGCTGTTCTTGTTAGTGGTGAAATCGTTATCTTTACGCTCGGAAACTTTGTCCTGTCGTACTTTGTGCCACGAGGTCATCTCCTGATGGCAGGACTTTGGCCATTTTTACCGGGGGATGTGGTGAAGATAGTGGCAGCCGCTACGGTGATTTATCATTGGGATCGCTACGTGCGCATAAAAAATTGAGTAATTCGGATTCTCATCCGGTGAGTGTTAGAGTTTCCTTCGGGAAAGAATGGCGGTGTGAAGTGTGTCCGTATCGGCCATGGCAATACCGCCTCCCGATGGAAGCCCGAAGCCAATTCGCGTAGTATTTTTCCCGAGAGGTTGGAGAATTTCTTTTAAAATATATTGGCAAGTCGCTTCGCTCTCGATGTCATTTCCCAAGGCCAAGATGATTTCTTGAATATCCTCTTGATCTAATCTTTTCTTGAGATGTTCCAGCGGGAGATTTTTTGGGAAAATGCCCCGTATAGGTGAGAGTTTCCCGTTAAGAATTTGGTATTTTCCGCGAAAGTTCCCCGTCCGCTCGATGGCATGAAGATCGGGAATGGTCTCGACGATGCAGAGAGTAGAAGCATCCCGTGACGGGTCACTGCATAGGAAACAGAGCTCGGCTTCTGATAGATTGCCGCATAGGGAACAAATTTTGATGCTCTCGAGGGCATGGGAAAGACTTTTTAGGAGTTCCTGAGCATATTCTTTCCCTTCTAGTAGAAAAAAGAGCGCTATCCGTTCCGCCGAGCGGTATCCAATACCCGGGATGCGGCGAAGAATTTTTTTAAGTGTGTCGAAGGAAGAAATCATGAAGTCTTATGGCCTTGATGTTTGAGGTAGAGCTCACGGTAAAGACCGGATGGGATAGCTATCAATTCGTCGTGTGTTCCTCGTTCGGCGATACGGCCGTAGCTGAGGACTAGAATTTCATCGACGATGGACATCATGCTAAGGCGATGGGAGATGATGAGAACTGTTTTATTCTGTACAAGATTTTGAATGGCCTGGTGAATGGCCTGTTCACTGTGCGCGTCGAGGGCAGATGTGACTTCGTCCAAAATGAGAATGGGTGCATTGCGCAAAAAAGCTCTCGCCAGAGCAATGCGTTGTCGTTGTCCGCCCGAAAGAAAGCTACCATTTTCACCGATGTCGGTCTGATATCCATGCTCTAGGCAGGAGATAAATTCATGAGCGTGAGCATTTTGGGCGGCGGTGATGATCTCTTCTTCAGTGGCGTCCCATTTGCCCCAACAGATATTATCGCGTACACTGCCGCTTAAGAGCGTTGGATTCTGCGGCACTAGAGCCATATGCGCCCGGAGGTCTTCGAGCCGCACGTCGCGGATGTCGATCCCATCGATGCAGATTTTTCCCTGTTGAATATCATAGAACCTCATGAGCAAGTTAGCCAATGTCGTTTTTCCGGCGCCACTTCGGCCAACTAAGGCATAGGTTTTCCCGGCTTCGAGATGCCAGTCAATGCCATGAATGACCGGCTGTTCAGCCGCATAACCGAAATAAATGTTCTGGAAATAAATCTCTCCACGGACAGAATCCATCGGTAGAGGATTAAGTGGATTTTGAATCGTTTCAGGAGCATCCAGGAGTACCTGGATCCGACTGAGTCCCGCGAACCCTGTTTGGATGCGGGCATTGAGCCATCCCAGTTTTTTAATCGGATCATAGCTGAAATACAGAGCGCCGGTTAGGGCGATGAAGGTATCGATGGTGATGCCGTGTCGGTAGGAAAAATACATGGAAAGGCTGACGCCCATGGCGGCCACGATTTCGATGGTGGGAGATATGAGAATGTTGTATTTGAGAGACTGGAGAGAAGCTCGAGAGAAAAGATGACAGGATTCCGTAAAGCGCGATATTTCCCGTTCCTCCATGCAAAATGCACGAATTTCTTGGATGGCGGCGAGGTTACGACTCAGACGATCCGTGAGGCCCGCTGCTTCGCCCTGCATCTGAGTGGCCTTTTCTTTGAGCCGACGATTCATGGCCCGAATGGGCAATACGATGAATGGAAATGCGGCTGCGTAGAGAAGTAGTATGAAGACGTGAGATTGTTGGATGCACAGATAAACCAGTGCCGCGATGGATCCCAGAAAAGTGATGGGTTGTTTGATGATATTTTCGGCAATGTCCAGCAAAGCTCCTTGGAGCAGAGCGGCATCATTCATGGCGCGGGAGATGATTTCTCCTGGCGATGTTTTGTGAAAAAACTCCAACGGCAACCTTTGCATCTTGCTAAAAACCTGGATGCGGATCTTTTCAAGTAGTCTCTGGCCACAAAAACCGATGTAATAGGAACTGAAAAATCCAGAAACTCCGCGAATTCCCATCATGATGACAGGAAAAATACAGAAAAGAACGAGGTAGAGGATTGGTAGATGAGGAACCGAAAAGATGTATTTAGAAGCTAGTTTGAGAATAAATGGTACTCCGAAGCCGCTGGAAACACCACAGATAATACCGCAAATGATGGCCGTAATCAGTTGCCACTTTACTTCTTTCAGGTGGCGAAAATAGGAAAAGAGAGACTTGGTTTGCTCCCGAAAAAATAAGCGAGTGACATTTCGCACTTTCATACCAACACGCAGTCAGCGGAAATACTTTCGTGTGACAAGGCCGAAGGCATTCGTCGATCAGATGAAAGTAAGCCATCTTTCAAATATCCAGCATTTGGCCTTAAAGCAAAAAAAGGATGTCTTGTGGTCCATCATCATGTGGCTGCGAAAGGCTCATAGAAGGTTTTTTACCCTTGTGGCTTATGATGCCTTATGTCCGTAAGCGATTTCGGACCACTCACCTAAATTGTGTACAAAACAATGGAAATTTGCCCCATGCTTTTTCATGAAGGGCTCGAAGGCAGCTTGGATATCCGCAACCTCAGTGCTTAAGATGCCGCTTAGCGACAGCGTTCCTCCGGGATTGATCGTGTGCAGAAGTAGATTGGCATGAGCTTTCAGTACAGGCGCTAAGATATTGGCCGAGAGTAAATCGGCTTGGCGTCCTAATAGGCCAGAGGCAACGTCGGCGATCTGAAAGTCAATGGCGGAATCGGGAACGGCATTGAGTTGAGCATTTTCGCGACTGACTTTAATGGCATTGGGATCGGTATCGCAGCCAAAAATATGGCGAAAACCTAGCTTATAGGCCGCTATGGAGAGAATCCCAGAACCACAACCAGCATCGATGTACTTGAGTGTGTCGGGATGCTGCGGATGCAGTAGAGCGAAGTTGACCAGTCGCCGGAGGCATAGTTGCGTCGTCTCATGAGCACCTGTTCCAAAGGCCAATCCGGCGTCGAGGTAGATACCATGCTGTCCCGATGGGACCGTATAATCTTTTCGCAACCATTCCGGGACAATGTGCAGTGGGCCAATTTGAACGGGTTTTAGGAATTCTTTATAAAAATACTTCCAGTCGGTGTCTAGAAGTATTTCTTGTGATAGAGTGTAGGATTTTAAGCAGGGAATTTGATGACAAATCCATTCCCACGCAGGTGATATCTGAGATTCATCCGTGAAATAGCCACATAAGTAAAGTGGCTCATTGTTTTTTTGTTCCAGTGACCATTCGGTGTTTTCCATGAGAGATAGAGATTCCTCTACGATGGCCACGTCGGCACTATGGAGTATGATCCAAGATTTATGCATACAGGTACTGTAGAATGTGAGTTTCACTCATAAAAAGAGTACAGCTTTGAAATCCAGCATTATTTTGGATCGGTGGTTCTGTCTGACCGACAAGTTTATCGAATCGATGTCTCTGTCCGAATAGCGGATTTACCGCCTTTGCGGTAAGGAAAAATGCAAAGCGGGAGCTTTCATTTTTCTTCCCGCGGCCCGCGTAGCGGGCAGGAGCCCTTTAGGGCTCAAAGGCGGTAAATGGAAGGCCTATGACAAAAGTTGCTGCAAAGGATCTCGCTTAACGGGATCAAAAAAGCTTGTTCCGGATATGATGATATCCGCTCCGGCTGCGAGGCATTTTTCAGCCGAAACGGCATCAATTCCACCATCCACGGCGATGCGAAAGGAAGAATTTCCTTTTTGTCGTACGGTCGCTATCCGGGCAATTTTTGGAAGAACATTGTTGAGAAAAGCTTGTCCGCAAAATCCCGGCTGAACGGTCATGAAAAGTATGAGATCGACTTGTCTCAACCATGGAACGAGCTGTTCTTCCGGAGTATCGGGATTACAGGCCAAACCAACGGCGCAGTATTGGTCATGGATGTACTGTAACGTGGAAGCGATAGGAGCTTGCGATTCGATATGGAACGAAATGAGATCTACTCCAACCTTGATAAAATATGGTACCAATGTTTCCGGATGCTCCAACATGAGGTGGACGTCGAAGAAGAGAAAACTGTGCTGCTTGAGTGCTGCAATGGTTTGCGGACCAAAACTCAAATTGGGAACAAAATGTCCATCCATGATGTCCACATGAACCCATGGGAGTTGGTAAGATTCGATGAGCTTGAGGCTCGAGAGTAAATTTCCATGATCACCGCCTAAAAGAGAAGGGACAAGAAGTTTTTTAGGAAATTTTTTGAGCGATGGCCAGTGGATCATAGGGTCAAAAATCCTTTCGAGGCAGTTACGCTTTCTGGGCTATCATCCATCTTTGGCGGAAGAATAGGATCGATACCTGGATCGCTCTTTTTAGAAAAAGTATCGGAAAAATTCCACGGCTGGCAGACAGCTCGGCCGATTTGATGAACTAGATCTCGGGTTAGTAAGGGTATCGCCGCATAGTAAACATCTTGCGTTTCCGCTACTTCGTAGTGCGTTTCCGATCGAAAGGCTATGTTTTGAAAAAAATAATGATTACCAGAAACGTTTCTCAGGGAAGCGGAAGCCGATAGTTCTAAATCTAGGGATTGCGGCCGATCTTCCTGGCTAGAGCCTAGGTGTGTGCCGAAATGATTTAGACATATTTCTAAAATGGCATCAGCTTGAGATATTTTTGAAAGTTGCCAACCGGGCGTATGGAGAAAATATCGATGCAGCTGTTCCGTAAAAATGCCTTCCACTTGAGGCGCGAGAGAGAAATCCTGGATCGGTGCGATGGCAATGCGATAGGGTGCTCCGTTTCTGCCTGATAGAGGGAGCGAATGACTGGGAAGACCTAAATGATAGGAACATCCCGAAAGTAAAATCGATATTCCGATCAGGCCATAAGTTCGCCAGGATTTTGGTTTCACGTTGGATTAAAAACCTGAAGTGAGCTGAATTTTTGTCCAATCTGTTTCCAGAGAAGGACCGTCGGCCTTGGCCGATGGCGGTAGAAAATGTTCGGCTTCTTTTCTTTCCTTTAAAGGAGGAGATGAAGGATTTTTTTTCGCCGGGTGAGCCAAAGATCTGTCCTGTGATGGATGAGATTCTACCGAATGATGGGGATGACTCGGCGGCTCGGCAGTAAATTTGTTCGCCTGAAGGGTCTCTAGCCAGATTCGGTTCTTGTGATCCTGTTCCTGATGATCGAAGAGAAAATCGACGGGGCATTTTGGGGCCGATATTCCCTGGCGCACGTGCTGACGTTTGGTATCAATTTCTTGTATGATTTCTGGTGAAGGATAGATGGCCAATGCCTCGCCGTAGAGCCGATCAGCCGCCGACCAATTGTTTTGAGAAAAATAATAGAAATCAGCCATATGGATTTTGGCCTTTGCCAAAGCAGTTTTCAAGTGATCAATCTGCTGCAGAACCCACGGGTAGCGTTCATGTCCCGGAAAAAGAAGTGTAAAATCTTCATAATAATTAATGGCTTCCCGGAGCGCGCCTTGGTCGTATTCGGGTGAAATGACGAGGCTTTCGTAAATGCGGGCAATGTAAAGAAATGCTTCTGGCGATAATTCCGACTGAGGATATTGATCGATCAACTGGTTGAGAGCCTTTATGGCTTTAGCGGGTTGTTTCTGTGATTCCTCAATCTGCGCGATGCACATAAGTGCCTGAGGAGCCAATGGCGATGTGGGTGCCCTTTGGACGACACTTTGATAGAAATCAATCGCTGATTTGTAGTCCCTGAGACCCGGAATGAGTCCGAAGTAATAGGGTCGAGTTCCGGATTTCAATTTGCCGGCGATTTGAAAGAGGCGATCGAGAACTTTTGAGAAATGTTCATATTCCGGATACAAATCGAATATCTTTTTGAGATGTCTAACGGCATATATATATTGATGCGTTTGTTCGTATATCTCGGCCATTTGTTGCAGAGCGCGCGGGGACCACGTATGATCATGGGCATTTTCAATCTTGCGAAAGAGCGAAAGAGCACGACGCGATTCGCCGTTTTCTTTGAGATGACAGGCCTTTTCGAATGTCGTCTGAAGTTCATAGTCTCGTTGTACGGCATCCGGTGGCAATGGCCATGAGGCATTGGCCTGATGTCTTCGATGCATTTGGGGACTGGCGTCGACAAGGACGAACGACAAGGAAAAGATTCCGCAGAGAATGAAAGATATGGTGCGCATGAGAAAGATTTATGACCATTGAAGTAGGGTAGAGCCCCATGTCAATCCAGCGCCAAAGGCAACGGTCAATAAAGTTTGGCCAGGACAGATGTCTTTCTTTTGGATGGCCTGATCCAGTGCGATGGGAATGGAAGCAGCTGAAGTGTTGCCGTGGTGTTGGACAGAAACGATCACTCTGTCTTCTGAAAGCTGCAGACGTTCGGCTACCGCTTGGATAATGCGAATATTGGCCTGATGCGGTATGAGATAATCGATATCGCTCGCATTCAAATTATTACGTTGTAAAATTTCCTCTGCGCATTCACACATGACATTTACGGCTTCTTTAAAAACTTCTTTCCCTTTCATGCGGAAAAAGTGTTCGCGATTTTCCAATGTCTGCAAGGAGATCGGTTTTCGCGAACCACCTGCCGGCATGATGATGCTATTGGCACCGCTGCCGTTGGAACCGAGAAGGATATCGATGATCTTCAGTTTAAGTCCTGAAGAAGATATATTTGGATCTGGATTATCTTCGCGTTTTATGACGACGGCGCCGGCTCCATCGCCCAGAAGAACACAGGTACTGCGATCCTGCCAGTCCGTAATGGAAGACATTTTATCGCCGCAGACCAGAAGAACATGGCGGCAGCGAGGGTCATCTCGGAGACTATGGAGGGCGAGTTTTAATCCGTAGGGAAATCCTGAACAGGCCGCGTTGATGTCCAGGGCAGGAATAGGACGGCAGCCCAGACGATGTTGCAAATAACAAGCCGTTGCCGGGAATGGCGTATCCGGCGTTATGGTGGTGACAAGGATAAGGTCGATGTCTTGAGCTGTCAATTGGGCTGATGCGATGGCCCGAATGGAGGCATGGTAGCAGAGATCGGATGTCGCTTCATCATCCGCAGCGATGTGCCTTTCTTGAATGCCGGTACGTGTACGAATCCATTCATCGTTCGTGTCGACCATCCGCGAAAGATCATCATTGGTCAAAATTTTTTTGGGAAGATAAGAGCCTGTTCCGCAGATGAAGATAGACATGACGAGATGTATGAACGGAAAGTCCTCATAAAAGCAAGTCCTGTTTCATGGAGCAAGTCGTC
>JAITIW010000044.1 GCA_031279255.1 Puniceicoccales bacterium | reverse complement strand
TTCTAAACCGCTTTGGCAAAAGGAGGCATCCACGACATCTCCCGTGAGCGGTATTGCAGCGCCTCCAGAATATGTTCTGACGTGATATTCGGAGCTTCAGCCATATCGGCAATCGTCCTGGATACTTTCAGAATGCGGTAGTAGGCGCGTGCCGAAAGTCCTAGACGTTCAGAAGCCATGGACAATATTTTTTCCGATTCGGAATCCAATGAACAGAATTCCCGAATATGATTCGAGCCCATCCGAGCATTGGTCCATATTGGCATACCAATATTGGCAAATCGCTGTTTTTGGATTTCCCGTGTCTTTTGGACTCTCTGACGGATCTGGGCCGATGATTCCAATGGTTTGCGGTAGCGCAATTCTGAAGAACTTACACCCACGACATCTGCGTGAATATCGATGCGATCCAGCAGCGGCCCACTGATCTTCGAACGATAGCGCTGAATTTGCATCGAGCTACAATGACACGCACGTCTAGGATCCATGAGATAACCGCAAGGACAGGGATTCATCGCCGCCACCAACATAAAAGCAGCCGGTAATTGAATCTTTCCGGCACTGCGCGAGATCGAAACCTTGCCATCTTCCAGCGGTTGACGTAAAACCTCCAATGTGGATCGATGGAATTCCGGCAACTCGTCGAGGAACAGGACACCGGTATGGGCCAACGAGACCTCTCCTGGGCCTGGTAGTCGACCGCCGCCTAGGAGACCGACATCGCTCATGGTATGATGCGGCGACCGGAAGGGACGTTGATATTTTCGCTGATATTCATCCATGACGGTACCCGATGCCGAATAAATATTCAAGCACTCCAGATACTCCTCGAAACTGGATCTCGGCATAATCGTCGGTATTCGTTGAGCCAACATGGATTTTCCGGAACCCGGCGAACCCACCATCAGCAAATTATGACCTCCGGAAACCGCGATTTCGATCGCACGCTTTAGGGCTTCTTGGCCCTGGACTTCTGAAAAATCGACATCATAAACTGGTTCCTGATCATCATCTTTCCAGGAAGCGACGACCGGTTCCCGATCCGGATGATTGAGAAATTTTACCGCATCGCGCAAATCATCGACCGCAAAGACTTTTACGTCCTTCACCCACGAAGCCTCTTCGGCCGACAGGCGCGGTAAGAGAAGCGATTTCTTGCATTTTCGTGCCAAGAGCGCCAGAGCTACGCTCCCTTTAATCGGCAAAAGGCGACCGGAAAGGCTCAATTCCCCAGCGACGATGTATTCCGACAAATGGGAGAGTGGCGTCTGCCGGGTACTCTGCAAGATACCCAGAGCAATGGGTAAATCATAGAGTGATCCTTCTTTTCGCAGATCACCGGGTGAAAGATTGACCGTCGTATGGGTTCTCGGTATGGCGAACTGTGTCGTCATCAGGGCAGAAAATACGCGATTTTGTGATTCCTTTACCGCAGAGTCCGGCAATCCGACGAGGACTAATCGTGGCTCACCGCACTCGCCGGTATTCACCTCGACCTCGACCGGAAAGGCCTCTACTCCCCTTAATGCCCCTGAACTGACCGTCGATAACATGGACGCGCACGCTACAGCATACGACCCCATGAAGTCAACAAAAAAAATTACATCAAGAACGGCGCTGTCGTTCAATGGGCCATTGCGTAAGACCCAACTTCGGCTATGACATCTCTCACCTGTATCAAATCGCTATTCCCTTCAAGATAGTGACGTACCGCCGATTCCCGCATCGTTTTCCGCCCTTCTCGCGTAAACTTCTCTCGTAAAATATCCTCATCGCTGTAGTCATGGATCAGTTCCCGCCATTCCGCATCGATCGACAGGACTTCGTAAGCCGCTAAACGCCCCCTATATCCCGTCAGCATACAGCGGTCGCATCCAACCGCTTCATAGGTCACGGCATCGGCCGGAACATCTCCCACATAACCCGAACGACGCAAAAATTCCTCATCGCAGGGAACTTTCTTGGCACATTTCTGGCATAATTTTTGTACTAGGCGTTGGGATAAAATACCGCGCAGCGTAGCCGCAATCAGATAAGCGGGCACACCGAGATCGATCAAACGCGTCACGGCATTAAGCGTATCCCTTGCATGGACCGTCGACAACACCAAGTGACCTGTTAACGCCGCCCGGATCGCCATTTCAGCCGTTTCTTTATCTCGAATTTCGCCCACAAAAATAATATTGGGAGCCTGGCGCAACATCGCCCTCAGGGCGCGTGCAAATGTCATACCAACGGTCTCATTGACCGCCACCTGGTTCACGCCGCTGATCTGGTACTCGACCGGATCCTCCACGGTCAGAACCTTTCTTTCCGGCGAAGAGATATTTTTAATGATGGAGTACAACGTCGTCGATTTCCCAGAACCTGTAGGGCCCGCCACCAATAGCATACCATTCGAAGCACTCGTCAACATATTCATCTCGATGGTCTGCTCCTCCGAAGCTCCTAAAGATCGTAGATCGATCGTCTTGTTGTCATGTTCCAATATGCGCAATACAACACTTTCTCCGAAAAAACTAGGGATAATCGAAACGCGAAAATCAAATGCTTGGTCATGGTGCTCAAATGCAAAACGGCCATCCTGTGGCACACGCCGCTCATCTAGGCGCAAACGAGCCAGCAACTTGATACACGTCACGAGTCCGCTCTGAAGATTACTGGGAACATCGGTAATTTTTTTCAAAACACCATCGATGCGGTAGCGCACGACGAGTGATTTACGAAAACATTCGAAATGAATATCCGAAGCTCTCGTATCGATGGCTTTCCGCAACCAATAGTCCAAAAATTCTTCCGGAGTAGCATGCACGATCTTATGATGCTGACTCTCATGGAATGCGTTCTCAGTGGATGAAATAGGCAATTCATAGGGAATTCTCTCTTCAAAAACATTTTTTAATAAATTCCGCCATTTTCCCATAAATCACCTCGTTGCGCTTCTTTTAAAAATATCAGGCCCATCGGCCCTGTCAATTCCTCCCGTAAGGACTCAGTGTACTTTCTTCAAAAATATCCCCCTACCATGCTCTCAATGATCTTCTCAGAAAGAATTTCTTGGCAATGATCTGACCAACAGAAATATTGCTTTCCTTCGGGGAGGCAAATTTTGACATATCCGTCAGATATGCTACTACCACATTCCGAACATGTATGTTTGAGATTCTCTGAGTCGGCTTGGGAAACTTTTCCCACCTTCTTTGGCAAGAGTTGACGTAAATTGGAGTTTCTTTCGAAATCATCCGCTCCTCTCATGCATCCATAAGATTTATCACCCCGGAAGGAAATTTTCACGTAATATTTTTGGCAAACCTGTCCGCAATAGCTACAGAGAGGAGAAGCATATCCTATGGCACATATAAATACTCCTTCCCAGCAAAGTAATTTTGGAATTGAACAAAGCACCTTCAGTATCATCTCCACACCCGGAGCACCATTGTATCATTTTTTCATCCAAGCACAACGGGCAAAATTGGAATAACTTGGAAATTTTTTGGACGAAATATCACAAATCGTGATCGATGATGGCCAATGGGCCCTTCCCTAATGCTATGAATTCCTTCACATAACGCGCTCGATCGGCATCCTCTCGCTCCCTTTGCGATGCTTCTATCCCACGATATATCCGGAAACTTGCGCTGAGCAAACGACGAGCCTGATGATCTATCTTCGATGCATATTCTTCCGAGAGCCATCCGAAATTCACACCCAATCTCAGATTAAAAAGGTAATAAAGGGCCTCTGGACTGCTCAATAACTGGCAAAATAACAACATTCCCCATGAACGATTGACACGATCCAAAATCTTCAACTTCTGTTTTTGCAAAAAATAATTCCGCTCGTTATGTTCCCTATCCGCCACCAGGAGAACAGCTTCTTTCAAAATGCGCAAAGCTTCTTTGGGCGAACATTTTAAGGAGTCATCGTAGAAAATTCTCACGACGGGCAGTAAGTTAAGGGCAACGTATTCATATTCTGCCCTCCATTTTAGGCCCAAAGACCGCAATGCCATAACGGTCTGCTCATAAAGTCCATTTTCCACAATAGCCGGTATATACAGCACCGCTGAAGCGCATAGGCCATGGCCCCATTCTTCCAAATCAGCTGCTAAATAGCCATAAATCGGCGAAAAGGCGTAATCTAAATCCTTTAAAGAAGAAGCCCAGCGCGATAGCGATTTCCACAGCACATCGAGACATAAACCAGCCCGAGATGCATGCCAACAGAGATGATGGTGACCTCCTGTCCAAATACTCGCAAGCCCATCATCTTTCAACCACAAACAACTTCCTTCATAGCGAGCCACATCAAGAGAGGAAATGTATCCCCATTCTTGTAGTGCTAACCGCTCGTCCTCTGATAAAATACCAAGATCTAAAAAGAGACTTTTACGAAAAGCAGGCATTTTTCGTATGCCCATCGCCACTTTTTCACTCATTTCCCTACGTTCAGCTGAGCTTAAGCGCTCGGGAAAAGGTAAATCTCTAAGATTTCTCGAAAGATACAGATCTGACCGCAATAGCACCGGATCGCTTTTGGGAAGCTCTTCGGACCGTGAGTGCTGTTTTAACCAAAAATCCCTTAGGGAATTCACGAATGTTTTTCTTCTAATTGTCGAATACGATCCCGCAGTATGGCTGCTGTCTCAAATTGTTCTTTATAAACAGCGCGTTTGAGTTGCGATTTCAGAAAAGATAATGTGTCGCGATCATAAGAGACAAATTCCGAAACAACGAGATTAAAGATGTAATCCTGGTTTTCTCCCCAATTTTTAGGGCATGGCGTACCTGCATCTTGAATGTTTTTACGAAAATTTTCCAATAGAGATCGCAAATCAGAAAATTCCTCCAAGCAAGTGGCACATCCTATGCGCTTGGAAAGCAGAAATTCCTTGAGCGTCATTCCACAACAAGAGCAAGCCTTCATCGGCTCATACAAGCGCTTATCTGAATATTCCCAGAGCTTCGTCAGATCATCTTCCATCGACATGTCATACCGTTGTATACACGCAGTACATACCTCCATGTAAATACTGGTTCCGTAAAGGCATCGAAGCAGACGTAACTGTGCTTGCCCTCCACAAATATGACACTTCGGTAGTTCTCCCGCCATATTCATATATTTCAAATGAAAAGACCTGTAAGTCAATGCTGGATATGCTGTAAATTGGCTGCATATTTTTGGATACCCCCTACAATCGCTCTGGCCAGTTCATGGCGCTTTTCGGCTCTTGTAAAAAGAGCAAAATCCTTCTCATTCGTCATGAAAGCTACCTCAATGAGAATCGAAGGGCAAGGGTTATTCCTTAAAACCAAAAGACGACCTTGCTTAACTCCTCTCTCTCCTAGGTTCGGAAATGCCTCCTTTATACAAGAATGAATAGAGTATGCCAGTACTGTATTCCACCCACTAAACATATGATTAGCAACCGAAACAGAACTCTGGCTTTTGAGACGAGTGCCTGTATGTGTGGCTGAAGTCCCCTGTGCCGGAAATGTAAAAATCTCGAATCCATGAGCGCTTTTGCTCGCACATGCGTTAAAATGAATGCTGACGAATAGATCGGCTTGTGCTCGTTTCGTTATGGCGACACGATCCGCCAATGAGACGAACTTATCCTGATCTCGCGTCAAAACAACGTGATATCCCAGCTGTGTCAACTGATCCCGAAGGCCTTTGACGACATCTAATGTCCATGTTTTTTCGCATATTCCACGAGCAGAAGTACCGGGATCTTTGCCCCCATGTCCAGCATCCAACACAATCGTCTTCGGCGATGAGACTTTGGAGACTACTCCCTGAGGATGAATGAGTGGTTCGATTTTTGAGATGAAATCACATTTAGCGACATAAAGCTGTTGTTTTTCCCAGAAAAAAGGCACTCCGAGGAATATCTTACAATTATTATAGAAGAAACAATTTCCGTCTCGCGTAAAATCCAGTACGGCTGGACCTCGGGATACTTTTAAGCTCCTGGCATCCGGTGATGTAAAATGAGCGCCCAACGGCGATAGCACTGAGCGAATAGATACATATTCCCTGCCCTGACGCCACACACTCGTATTGGCCTTACTCGTAGTGGTTTTCGATACACTGCTTTCCGTCGATAAACTGTTCCCCACCAGCTTTGATAGCCATTGTCCACCGATCGCAAACGTTTCTGACATCAGCAGAAGGCTAAAAAAAGCCACGATGCCATAAAGATAGGGACCACAACCTTTGCTTCTCACTCCTGTTTCAAACTAAGTTCGTTTTCAATGTTTCGGAGGCAAATCGGGCTGTGGGTTATCCGCTTTATGCTCACTGGCTGTTATTTGTTTACGTTTTGCGGCTGATATTTTTGGAGAAAATACGACACTGATCTCCCGTCCTACCAATCGAGGTTCCCCATCCGGAGTCCCATAATCGGCCAAATCATTTATGGCTCGCCGAACAATATCCATCCCAAATCCCTGTCGTTCCATCTCCCTTGTCCTAAATGATAGTGCAACCTTCACCTTATCACCCTCCTGCAAAAATGCAATACCATGCTTGATCTTCGTCTCGTAATCGTGGGCCTCAATGTTGAGGCGAAACTTCACTTCCTTTAACTTAGGAGATGTATCTTTTTGATGTTTCTGCTTCTTCCCTTCATCGTACTGATATTTTCCAAAATCAGCAATCTTACATACCGGCGGATTAGCCGTAGCACTGATCTCGATCAGATCCAAGCCGCAATCTCTCGCCAATTGTAAGGCTCTGCTAATCGGTAAAATACCCAATTGTTTCCCTTCGGGCCCGATGACTCGGACTTCTCTGGCTCGAATGCGATCATTTTTCCGAATCGCTGATTCCCACGGACGCTTGCCGTATGGAGGTCTAGATTTAAAGGGCGAGGTACCGGCCATGAATTCTAAAAGGTGAAAATATAAGAGTCGACAAGCTCCTTGGCAATCTTTTTCGTCAGCCTACGCTTCATTACACACAAAACTACTTCCGATGAAGAAAGTTATTATTCATCATTTTTCTTCTGATTCCGGAGCCGAAGCATTCATCTTCTCAAATTGATCAAAAATGTCATTGAGGCTATTCATCTCCTGATCATTCTGCAATTTGTCCATCGCTTGGACCTCCGCTTCGAGCTTATGATCGTTGTAATGCGCCGCTTTAATCGATAAACCGATACGGCGTTCCTCATGGTCCACTCTGATCACGCGGGCCGTCGCTTCCTGTCCCACTTTGAACATACTCTTGATGCTCTCAACATGATCTTCTCCAATCTGGCTGATGTGAACGAGACCATCGATCCCGTCCTCAAGCTCTATAAAAATCCCATAAGAAGTTATCTTGCGAATGGCACCAGTTACCAATTTCCCGATTGGGAAACGCATCTCGATCTGTTCCCATGGATCGGTTTTCAATTGCTTTATCCCTAAGCTAATACGTTGCTGCTCCACATCTATCTCTAGGACAACGGCTTCCACCTCCTCACCGACTTTCAGGACTTCTGCTGGAGAAATCACATGCTTTGTCCAACTGATATCCGAAACATGGATCATGCCGTCGATACCGTCCTCGAGTCCCACAAATGCTCCGTAGGCCGTCACATTATGCACCACCCCGCGGATATGAGCCCCAACGGGATAATTACGAGGTACCATGGTCCATGGATTCTCTTCCAGCTGGCGTAAACTGAGCGCTACTTTTTGGTTTTCCTTATCGATACCCAAGACACTGGCCGTCACTTCCTGACCAACTTTGAGGATTTCACTCGGTTTGACGACACGTTTTATCCAGGACATCTCCGTCGTATGGATCAGGCCCTCGACACCTTCTTCCAGCTCGACAAAAGCGCCATAATGGACCAAGTTGACAACTTTACCCTTTACTTGGCTTCCGACCGGATAGCGACGAGCGGCTTCTTCCCATGGATTGGGTTTCGTCTGCTTAAGACCCAAAGAGACGCGTTCCCGTTCCTCGTCGATACCGATGACCATGATATCGATGGCTTCCCCTACCGATACGATTTCCGTCGGGTGGGATACGCGCTTCCACGCCATATCGGTGACATGAAGTAGGCCATCAATTCCGTCCAAATCGACAAATACCCCATAATCGGTGACATTTTTCACAACACCACGACGGATATCGCCTACCTTGATGGTTGACAAAAGACTTTGACGCTTTAGCTGACGCTCTTCTTCCATCAATTCCCGTCGTGAAATGATGACGTTGTGCCGATCACGATTCACTTTTACGATCTTAAAATCGTAAGTTTTCCCGATGTACTGATCCAGATCTCGCGATGCCTGGGTATCGATCTGCGAAGCCGGTAAAAAAGCATCAACTCCGATGTTAACGATCAATCCACCCTTAATTTTGCCTTTGACTCGTCCAGCTACAACCGATCCTTCGGGACGATTTTCGATAATCAATGCCCAATTCTTCTGCTGTTCCGCTTTATCAAAAGATATGATCGGTAATCCGTCTTTATTCTCAAGCTTTTCGAGAAAAACCTCTATCGGCTGACCGATGCCCATGGCATTGATGTCACTGAACTCATTGGCTGGGATCAATCCTTCGGCCTTAAGGCCGATGTCCACTTTTACAATATTATCACAAATTTCTGTTATGGTTCCCTGGACAATAGTTCCCGGCTCTAGGGCATTTATCGGCCGTTGCGATAAGAGCCCTTTCATTATATCTGTCATGCGTCAAATCTCCACGAGGAGGGTTAAAGGTTAATCTTTTCCACTGCCAACTTCTTGCCGACAATGCGAGAAAGCGCACGATGTGTTTTTTTTATAAAAAACAAGTCCTTATTCTTTTTTTAATGAAGCCGATGTTTACCATCCTTTAGGATTATCTACTTCAAAACGGGACGAATAAGGGGATGTTTACAAATTAGGATAAGGATTGTAGCTATCATCGAAATACCTTTGTTGATACCTTTCATCATACTATCTACACTTTTTCTCCTCCTGCACCCTGCACTCTTGGCTCCCTGTCCAAAGTCGACCAGGATTGCTCATTAAATCTGTACTTTGGCAAAGGAACCGAGTGATGGCTCGGCTTGGCTCGATAATGAGCCTGCACACAGGTACCATTCTTTCGATAACAGCCTTTTACGTAGACAGGATGGGCACTGTCGTAATGACTTTGTGCTGCAACGGAGATGCAACACCCCAGGTGGAACCATGCCAAAAGGAATAGTTTTTTTATGTAGTTTAGTGGGATAAGGTAAACACTCTCGCCTTTAGGCGAAGACTTCAGTATAATGTGGAGGCATGAAATTCTAAAATAGTTCAATATATAAAGGGGAAGAACAGCTGAAAGCTGCCACAAGGATTTGAAATATTGAAGAAAAAATATTGGAGATAACATCTTTGAGCTAGAGGGTATTCCACTGTAACTCTTGGAAATATAAACAGTAAAGGTATTCAAGAACATGTAGAAAATCAAGAGGTGCATCATGCGTCTGGAGATTTTCAAATATCAGACTTCTGACATTCTATGTTTTTAATCTGCTTTTCAAGCGTTTATGCGATATTATCGCCTTCAGGCGATAGTGGTTGATATACAGGCAATCATTGAGATCGCGAGGAATCAAGAGTTTAATCCATAAACTATGTTTCCTTTAGAAGCTTGCTCTTCCAGGCGAGATGAAGGCGAAGTGCGAGATGGTGTTGGCGCTACATCATCAAGGTATGGATAAAAATACCATCGCGGCGGTATCTAAGTTATTTATCACGGGAAAAAGTGGAGCAT
>JAITIW010000020.1 GCA_031279255.1 Puniceicoccales bacterium | reverse complement strand
GCATCGGCACGCATTGGAGTCAACGTGCAAGGTATGAACCAGAAAAAGGCTTACGTTTACAAAGGGCACAAAACTGCTGTTTGGGGCTCCGCTTCCATCGACTGCAGTTTTTAACTGTCCAAAAGATTATTCAGAAGATATTCAGAAGAGAGTCCTCGAATGATTTCGAGGACTTTGCATTGTTACCAAAAGTTTTATACTTGTGACTCAATAGATTGATTTGACAACGATATTAAAGTGTCAGTCTTACCTTCATCGTTATGGAAATTCCAAATTTTTTAAAAGAACTCGTCGAAGCACGGGCCCCTTCCGGTTATGAATTCGAAGCCCAGCAGGTCATCGATCGACACATGTCGACTACGGTTGACAGTTATACCAAAGATGTCCTTGGCAGCCGCTACGCGGCTTTAAATCCACAACATACCTGTCAATTGATGTTCATGGGACATATGGATGAACTCGGGTTTGCCATCCATTATATCGACGAAAAGGGCTTCCTCTTTTTCGACCGTATCGGAGGCCATGACGTGAGCATTATTCCCGGTCGCCATGTGTGCGTTTTGACGCGCAAAGGCATCGTCAATGGCGTTACCGGGAAACGCGCCGTGCACCTGATGGATGAGGAGGAACGGAAAAAGGTGCCCAAGTTATACGACTTATGGATCGATATCGGTGCCAAGAGTGAAAGCGAAGCGCTCGAACTTGTCCAGATCGGTGATCCGATTATCTACGCCGATACCGTCGAAAATTTGAGCGGAAATCTGATCTCCGGCCGCGCATTCGATGATAAAGCCGGTACCTATGCCGTCATGGAAGCACTGAAACGCCTCTCAGCCGAAAAGCATAAGCTCAGCTGCGGTGTGACCTCCGTCGCCAGCGTACAGGAAGAAGTGGGTGTCCGAGGAGCCATAACCGCATCCTATATGGTGGCCCCTCGTGTTGGAATTGCTGTTGACGTCGGACACGCAACTGATTTCCCGAGCTGCGATGCGAAACGTTTTGGAAAGTTTTCTCTAGGATCAGGCCCGCTCATTGCCCGCGGGTGCAATATCAATCCGCTTGTGTTCGAAAAGCTCATTGCCTGTGCCGAAGAGAAGAAGATTCCCTATCAGGTCGCAACAGAAACTTATCCGACTGGTACCGATGCTCGGGCGATTCAGATGACTCGGCGCGGTATCGCTACGGGGCTTGTCAGTATTCCGCTGCGTTACATGCATACGCCCGTCGAGACGATCCATCTGGAAGATCTGGAAAATGTCGTCCGTCTCCTCGTGGCATTTGCCCAATCACTTCAGGAGAACGATCGTTTCGAATTTTGATGCTTTTGCTCCTGCCACAAGAGTGGTCCTGTTCTTATAAATCTTCCTTACAGGTTTTTTCTCATCAGGAGAGGGTGGCGTTTTTGGGGTCTCTTTGGGTGATTTCTAGCCTTTTCTCTCACCTAAAAGATTTCCGTCTTCTGGTAGCCTTCATTCATTTCAGCAGTTTTTATCTCCTCCCCGCCTTTGCAGCCTAGAAAAAATGAAGGCCCTGCGGCTTTCGTTTTTCCCAGGCTGCCGGCTCGCTACGCGAGCGAGCCCAAAGGGCTCAAAGGCGGGGAGGCCCGAAGCTCATCCGTCAAGGTCTTATTTTTTCTCACTAAACTTCTTTCGAAACGGCGTTAGAATGCTCCCAATTGTAAACGGAGGATATCTCTATGACGAAATGTTGATGGCTTAACGCCCATTAAGCGACGAAGTTCTTCTCTTGTTAAATTTTTTAATCTCAAATATCTCATACTTACCTCTCAAAACAACTATCTCCTTACAACTCTTATTCTTTCGTTTCGAAAGAAGTCTGCTTTATCGTAGAAATCTTTAGGTCCTATGCTGCGATTTTGCCGATTTCTGCGCCAATTGATAGCGGATCTTTGCCTCCAAGTGCTTCACTTCTTCCGGATCGAGCGCCTCCCTTTCCATCGCTGCCGCCTGCAATGCCTCTTCGGCACGTTTTTGAGCGAGCTCTACTGCCGCGATGTCTACTTCCTTAACGGAAATGGCCTGCTCCACTGTCACGACAATATGATCATTGGCCACATATAAAAATCCCTTATCGATGACCAACGCATCGACCCGATCGTCTCGACGTAGTCGCAATTCACCGGGAACGGCGAGTGCCATCAGAGGCCGATGCCCTGGTAATATTTCTACTTCTCCATTAGATGTTGGGATTACCGCTGCATCGACGTCGGATGTCAACATGACGCCCATCGGCGTTATCAATGAAAATGGCATTAACATGAAATCATTCCTTTTACTTTTAAAATCCCAAGCTCTTCATAAGTACAGCGGGCAAAATTATCGAGCATAATCGCCATTAAACGGTCGGCATCCTGGGACCACCGCGATGGGATGAAGCGAGGATGCAGTGGCCCTACCGTCTCTAATATCTTTGAGACAAAAATCTCATGACCGGCCGTTTCTGCCCATGTCGCCATTCCGACGGCGTGCTGATAACTCACGAAGGGATTGACGGAAATTGCCAATATCGAAGCCATTTCGTGGCCACATTTTTTGAAAAATGCGTGTAAAGTATCGCGCGTATTGGGACGTTCCCAACACATTTCGCCCTTCGCATCATATCCACGACGCATAGGAACATTGATGATCTCAAAAGATAATTCAAAATCTTTTAGAAAATTTCGAAACAATACCCGCGCTGCCCACTCTTCGGTATCTGGCAAATTACGTTCACGCAAGCATTGGGCCATTGACTCCTCTCCTTCCATCGTCAACGGCCGCGAACCCGTCAAAATGAAAATTTTACGGATATTCGACATGTCGTCTTTGGGAACATTTGAAAGCAACGTTTGCAGATATTTTCCGACGCTATACATTCCCTCCACGCCTAATGCATAGACAATGATGGCATCATAACTTTTGAGATCCTTTCGAGGGAATATTGCTGTCAAGCAGCCCCAACGATGGCATGCATCATAAAAAGCCTCACGAGGTACCGATTGCGCTGCCGGAGGCAATGAGCATTGATGGCGCTCCACCGACGAAGGTCTCAGAAAATTTTCCTGAAAACATTCCACAAAAGCTTCAGCCGTAAAAAATCTCGGAAATCTCAAAATATCGCCACACTCAATGGCCATGGGTGTTAGGCCACCATAATCGTTAAAAAAATGAGGCAAATCTTCCGACATAATCCTCTCTCTTTATAGATAAAGTTGCTTCAATCTTTTGGCTTACTGGCTGCTAGAACAGAAGCGATAGAACCCTTCATGTAAAAATCATTCTCGGGAATAGGGTCGAGCTCACCTTTTAAAATCTTGTCGAAACCTAGAACGCTTTCCCGAGTCGATACATATTGTCCCGCAATGCCGGTAAAGGCTTCCGCCACATGGAATGGCTGCGAGAGAAATTTCTGCACTTTGCGGGCCCTCGCAACGGTCAAGCGATCCTCTTCCGAAAGTTCATCCATGCCTAAAATAGCGATAATGTCCTGCAATTCCTTATAGCGCTGCAGTATGGCCCGAACTTCGCTTGCGACACGAAAATGTTCATCTCCGACGATCTTGGGATCGAGAGCCGTCGATGTCGACATCAAGGGATCTACAGCGGGATATATGGCCAAAGAAGCAATGCGCCGATCGAGCACCAAAGTTGAATCCAGGTGAGCAAACGTATGCGCCGGAGCCGGATCTGTCACATCATCAGCCGGTACGTAAACCGCCTGAAACGACGTGATCGATCCCTCATGCGTCGATGCGATACGCTCCTGTAATTGCCCCATTTCCTGGCTCAGGGTCGGTTGATATCCCACCGCCGAAGGCGACCGACCTAATAAGGCCGATACTTCCGATCCTGCTTGAGAGAAGCGAAAAATATTGTCGATGAAGAGCAGTACATCCTGATGTTCCTCATCGCGAAAATATTCCGCCACCGAAAGGCCTGTGAAGCCCACGCGCATACGTGCTCCTGGCAATTCATTCATCTGGCCGAAGATCAGCGCCACCTTTGATTGAGACGGATCCTGTTCGTTGATAACGCCTGAAGCGCACATTTCTCGAAAGAGATCATTCCCCTCGCGTGACCGTTCACCAACTCCCGTAAAAACAGAAAAACCACCATGGGCCGATGCGATATTGTGGATAAGTTCCGTAATCACCACCGTCTTGCCCACACCGGCACCACCGAAGGCCCCAATCTTACCACCACGGACAAAAGGACAGATGAGGTCGATGACCTTAATACCGGTCTCTAAAATCTCGGTATGGATATTCTGCTCCATTAAGGTGGGAGCTTTACGATGGATGGCATAGCGCTTCTCAGTCACTATGGGCCCCTTGTGGTCGAGGGGTTCACCCAGAACGTTGAGAATCCGCCCCAAAACATTGCGCCCTACGGGGACACTGATGGGGCCACCTGTACAACGTACCGACATACCGCGGCTACAACCATCTGTCGATGACATGGCGATCGCACGTACGCGACCATCGCCCAGATGCTGCTGAACCTCTAGGGTTAGGATCGTCGATACACCCTGTTTCTCCGGAAGAGAAACCTCTAAAGCTTCATAGATAGCCGGTAAGGACTCCGAAAGAAATTCCACATCGACCACCGATCCTATGACCGCCACAATTTTTCCCAGTGTTTCTTGCATCTTCTTCACTCTTCTGTTCCTACGTTGCTCATTGATAACTCCACGATTTCATTCGTAATCGCCGCCTGACGAACCCTATTGCACTCCAAGTTCAATTCTTTCGAAAGCGCCTCGGCATTATCCGTCGCCGTTTTCATAGCTACCATGCGAGAACTCTGCTCAGATGCTTTGGCCTCCAGAAGGACCTGATATAGTTGATATTGAAAAAACGCCAGTGATAATTCTTCCAATAATTCCAAAACACTGGGCTCAAATATCATCTCTCGGAGATCTACTTGAAAATCCTCCCGACGCACATGTTCCTGCTGCAACATAGCTTCAAATTCCGCTTGAAATTCCCTCATGGGCAAGATCCGTCGCAGTATAGGTGTTTGTAATAATGTATTGATAAATTTCGGGAATAATACTTCCACCGTATCGATAATGCCCTCCGTGTAGGCCTGTGATAGACCTTTAGCAATGGGCTTCAGCTCGCTGAAATCCATACGATCGCTGATGTGAAAACTGGCCAACAGTTCCTTGCCGGAACGGCTCACGTACTGGGTTGCTTTTTTCCCCACAGTCATCCAGCGAACATTCCCTTCCATGGCATCCGCTTCTCGAAAGACATTGGCATTCATGGAACCGCAAAGCCCACGATCAGTTCCCGCCAACAGGATACCGCGATGCACAAGCTCTCTTTTTTTAAAAAAGGGATGATGGACCTTTTTCAGATCCTCTTCCGAAAAGCAATGTAACAATTCCGCTAGACGGAAGCAATAAGGACGTCCGCGGGTGGCTAAATTTTGAGCCTTTTGCATTTTAGTCGAAGCCACCAGCTGCATCGCCCATGTGATCTGGGCCGTATTAGCAACCGCACGAATACGTCGCTTGACTTCCTTTGCGCCTTTCATGACTGTTGAGGATACACATTGTGTAATCGATCTTACTCCAGATAGCAATGTTTTTCCAAACGTCTATGATTACTTTATCTCATACTCATCTCGCTCGCTGAAGATGATGTTCTTACAGATCTAAGCTCCTGCTGCAGATTTTTGGATATTACTCCAGGAGCCTTCGGTTTTTTTCCGCCTTTGCGATGAAAAAAATGAAAGCTCTCGCTTTACATTTTTTTCTTATCGCCGCTCGCGCAGCGAGCAAGAGCCCATGGGGCTCAAAGGCGGTCACAACGATAAAATAAAACCGGCACTCGAAAATCACTCACGCCTAAAAAAGTAACATTTCTACTAGCTAAAGAATAATTTCCCTTTAGATCTCCAAATATATCATGATTAAGAATTCGCATCTGGCACTCTATATCGAACTGCACTAGAAAATATCCCCTATGGGATTGAACGTAGCCAATCGGCCATATGGCTAGAATACTGTCGACACAGCATCATGTTTCTTGCGCCTCGCGCGAATACCTTTGTAGGCCTGTTTTTCCAGTGACATGTAACGCTCGGCACAGTGAGCGACATAGGCAAATGGCAAGCCGATGATCAGATAAAAAAGTGCCACCATCACCCCTGTCCCAAAAAAATCGAAATAAGAATTGGCCAATAGGGTATAGGTTTTCGTCAATTCGACAATCGTCACCAATGACGCCAAAGAAGAATCTTTTAAAAGTGCAATGAAATCATTAGTCATAGGTGGTAGCACGAAGGAAAATGCCTGCGGAACGATCACATGTCGCAGAGCTTGCCATTGGGTCATTCCCAAAGCCCTAGCGGCTTCCATCTGGGCACGAGGTACTGATAATAATCCAGCCCGATAGTTTTCCGCTTCAAAGGCGGAATAATTGAGCCCCAGTGCCAATACAGCAGCACAAAATGGCGAGAACGAGATACCAATCAGCGGCAATCCATAGAAGATGAAAAATAATTGAATGAGTAGTGGTGTCCCGCGGAGAAACTCGATCCAAAGAATGGCTATGCATCGGATCCACTTGGGAGCATAGAGCCGCAAGAGGGCTAAAACGAGACCCAGTAATACTGCAATTCCCATGGATACGACCGAAATCTGTAGTGTGATGAGCGCCGCTTTACACAAGAATGGGATAAATTTCTGATAACGGCTCACGAAATCCTTCCACGAGGTGCTTGTCTGCGTACTTTCCAAAAAGTGCTGATATCCCGGCGCGGAGCTTAAATCCGATTCCGAAGATTCCGGAATGCCCATCATGCGGCAGAATGGGCGCTGGCATAATCCCCAATACCGCATGATGGCCAATAAACTGCCATCAGACTTCATCCCATCCAACGCACGATTGATCTTTAACCACAGTTCTTTATCTTCGGCCCTCAAGGCCATGACGTACTCTATCTCCACAACTGAATCCGCAATCACCCGGATACCGGATTGGGTGGAACCATGATAAAGTACACCCGGACTATCCATTAGAACAGCGTCGATCTGACCGCGACTTAAATCAAAGAGCACTTCGTATTCATCAGGATAGTAAAGCACTTTTATCCCTGGGTAAGCTCCCAGAAGGTTTTGTGTTCGAGCATCCTGAATCACCCCTAGACGATGTCCCTGCGCCGTTGTCAAATCAATGATCTGTTTCTCATCCTGCCGGACGACCAATTGGCGAGTCCCACGGAAATAGGGCTGCGTAAAGATCACGCCGGGTATCGGCTTCTCCGGAGCGATAATACCATTGATGACGACATCATAAAGGCCGCGACATAATCCGGGAATCAAATTATCCCAGTCATTGATACAAAATTGCTCCTCATAGCCGATACGTTTCGCCACTTCTCGGATCACATCAGCATCCACTCCGTTGATTCGTCTCTGTGATTGCTTCCAGGAAAAAAACGCATAGGGCGGACCGCTTTCCGGGTTGGATGCCCAGCGCAATACTTCCGCATTTACGCATAAGGGCCATCCTAACGCCACGCTCACAGAAAAAGACAGAACTTTTTTGGTCATTACGGCATAAATAGATGCAAGGATGCGCGAACTTATAACACTAGCTCAAGTGTCAATACGCAAAGATACTCATTTTGGAACAAAATTCAAAAAAGAAAATGCAGCGCTTGAACTTTTGCCATGAATGCCTCATTATTTTTACAAAAAAATGCGCAAGTGTAGGAAATCTACGGGAAATTAATAAATATCCTCACCAAGGAGGAGCTTTCGTTGTGCTTTTTTTGGCGAAGTCGATATCCTACAATCAGGATTTCTAGATGAGCTTCGAATGGGATTCTTGAGTTTTACCAAGAGGAGAAAAATTCAATAAAGACATGAAAATACTAAAACCGGATCAGAAGATGAAGAATTGGCCCTGTACTCAGTCCTCAGGGAATACAGGAATAGGACCTGTGGCTACGGTGTCCTCTTGAATTTCTTTTTCCATGCCTTCTCCCCAGCCAAGATGATGGCATAATGTTGTAAAAGCTATTTTATGGAAATCGAAAAGGAGAAGACTTGTGTGAAGACTCGGTGCATCGAGTGTAATCATTGGACTTTCATCTGAGTCCGGAAATGAAAGAACAGCATGCGACCAGCACACGAAGTTTGTAGGTAACCCATGCAACGCCGCCAATTTTCTGAGAAGCATGGTTTCTCCCAAAACATAAGATTGCCCTTCCAACATAAGCCTTACACCCATGATAACGAGAATTTCATCACGTCCTCCCCAGGAAGCTTGGTATATATTGCTAACATCATTAAATGGATCAAGTGACAAACATGATGAAAAATCGCCATGAATAGAGCTAAGCAACGCTACGACCCATGTCTGATAAGCATATTCGAATGCTCCTACTTCACTTTGAATGCGATTCGGTGGCCATTCCTCTGAACTTAAAATAAAATCCATGCGTAAGATTAGATGAGTCAGTTCATGCAGAAAAGTAACGCATGGCCGAAGCCTAGAGGAATGCAAAAAAGAACCATCTGTGATTTCAACCTGCCAGTTTCCCTTTATAAGAGGGCGAGCAGCTGACATTAAAAATTCGGCTATTCCAAGATATTCGGGTGGTTTTCCTTTAAACCAGCCAATGTTAAAAGTCACGGTACTTCCGAAAAAGCTTATGGAAATACCTTGATATTGAGGCATTGAATTAGGGGTAATATCAATTTGAATGCCTCGTAAACTGCAACTGCAGCACCTCTGCCAGTGTACAGAAAGCTGTTGACAGCGATCTACAAGAAATCGCTGATATAATGCATATTCCTCAGCAAGTTCTTCTTGAGCATAGGAAGTCCATACTTCTTGAAATGCAGGCGTGAAACATGCCTGCATTTGACACATAACTATCACAGTGGCAAGAGATACCAATTTTTTCATAATAATCTTTGCCTTTCTTCTCTAACTACCTGCCAAATTTTCGCTTCAGTGCGAGTAAAGCGATTTCGCCTAAGGCGTCTTTATATCCTTCGATACTCGAATCTAGAGAAATGCCATTTTTTAATGCTACTAATCTTTTCCAGCAAGTTGTACTAATGCAGGTCGATGGACAACCACCTATAGAGGAAGTGATACTCGAATCAAAAAGATCTAGAAAATAATTTAATACAACTTGCATGTATGTAACAGAACTTAGAGGGAAAGTAATTTTTTCTTTATTGAGTTTTAGTAATGTTTTAGCAAGACTGGCAAGATTGCAATCGCTTATCCTATTTTGACGTTCTTCTTGAGAAATATTAAAATAAGGCATCATGGCTTCGGCCATTGTGCGAAAGGATGTGCATATTCCTACTTCTTTACATAATGGCCCATTGCTACTAGGCTCAATTGGATAAAGAAATGCCCCATAGTCTTCATGACCTGCAACGCTATCAATAAATTCACTTAATTTTTCCACGATGACTGGCGGAAAATTCAACTGAAAGGACGTTCCATCTGGCGAAAGAATGGGACCAGGTTCGGCAACAGCAGAGCCGGCGGATAATGACAATAGTGCACAGAGTAGGCTGATGTTTCTTATTTTATGCTTCATGATAGTAACGACATTGGGATGTTAATGTTAGTTTTTTAAGTTGGGATTGAAATAACGGAATTCTCTACGTGTTTTTGTCGTTTGTCAAGAGATGCGAGCCACGAAGCTCAAAATTGACTATATTTTTACAATTTCCAGGAGCCACTTCAGCATCATAGAGAACCACTCAAATATCCTGAATCCTAGAGGGCATTTATCGCCTTTTCGAATGTTATCCGCCTTTCTTTTCGAATGTCATTGTCCTTTTCCAGTATCGTCTCTCATCGCAAGGGCGTTCCTTTGCCACCTTTGAGCCCTTTGGGCTCCAGCCCGCTACGCGGGCCCATGGCTAGAAAAATAAAAGCTCCTTTTATTTTTCGTCCATAAAGGTGGCAAACAAAAAACCGGAGTACTCCCGATCTCGAAAATACTCCAAAATTCACCTCATTCACCTTATAATGCCACCAGAACACTTTTCTTTGGACTTTTTCCTGTCGATCCGTAAGTTTCCTCTCAGCTTCTTTTGCGCGTCTTTTTATTCAGTCCATCCTTTAGAATTCATGAGAGCAGCTCCTAAAGCTTCCCATGAAGGACGTACGAGGTTCATCGTACTCTATTTTCTGCTCTTGGCGATGATCTCTATTCTACTGCTGGGATTATGTTGGCGTCAAATCCTTCAGCATACCTTCTTCGAGTCCCAGGAGTGGCGACAAAATACCCGTCGCATCATTACGGCTGCTGCCCGCGGTGAAATCTACGACCGCCATGGACGCCTTCTGGTCTGCAATCGACCGATCTATGCCCTCCAGCTCTGCCTGACCAGTCTTCGACACGAATTCCGGCGCGAATTCGTCCGATGCCTCGATGAGGCCCATCTTCAAGGACAAAACTATGACTACTTGGAACTTCAAAGTGAAGCGCGCTCACATGTTGTTCAATCCTATATGGATCGCGTCAATGCTCTATTGGGCCACAACGAACATATTGCTTCCAAACAACTCGAGCAGCATTTTTCGCAAAAGCGCCTCTTGCCACTGATTCTATTTCAAGACCTCACGGAAAAAGAGTACGCCATCCTTGCCGAAAAATTACCGCCAAACTACCCTCTACAGCCTCACGTGGACTATGCGCGCTATTATCCACACGGAGATTGCGCCTGTCATGTATTGGGCTATGTCGTTTCGACGCAAAACATCGACGGCAATGGTATTTTGGACGATACCCTGATGACGTTTAAACCCTTCGGGAAAGAGGGGAAAGCCGGCATTGAACTCGCTCAAGATGCACTTCTCAAGGGAGAAAACGGCGGCGAAATTTGGTCTGTCGACCCAGCTGGATTCAAGCGACAGCTCATGGAGCAGCAGAATCCAACACCCGGAAAGGATTTGAAACTGAGTCTCGATCTCGACCTACAATTCGTCGCCGAAGAGGCCCTTCAGGGTAAGCGCGGCAGTGCTGTCCTGCTCGAAATTGCCACCGGCGAAGTCCTCGCAATGGTCAGCTGTCCCAACTACGATCTGAATCGACTCACACCTCGCATTCGGCCGGAAATATTTGAGGAGATCAATGCACAAGGTGGCTGGTTCAATCGCGCACTGCAGGGACTCTTTCCGCCAAGTTCTACGTTTAAAGTCCTCGTCGCCACAGCACTTTTAAAAGGAAAGTATATCGATTGGAATGATGTCGTCGACTGTCCTGGTTACAGCCAGATCGGTGACCGAAAATTCCACTGCGATTCCCATCGCAGCCACGGGAAAGTCAATCTGTTCGACGCCATCACCCGGAGCTGCAATGTGTTTTTTATCGAAAAGACCCGGTCGGTCGGTATCCGTCCTCTGGTCACCGAGTCCCGGCGCTTTGGACTCGACCAGCCGACCGGCATCGATCTTCCCTACGAAACTCACCGCATGCTCATACCATCACCGGAATGGAAAAAGCGACGCGGATTCGGCCAATGGCTCGGAGGCGACACCGCTAATACGGCCATCGGCCAGGGCTATACCCTCGTCACGCCATTGCAGATGGCCTGTTTCATGGCCTCTGTGGCGCGGGGTAAGACGAGAACACATCCTTCCGTACTCCACGATCCCGCTCAACACCGTCAGAGTGTCGATCAGGGAGCGGAGGACATAGGCCTTTCTCCTGAAGATTATTTCAAATTACTCCAGTCCCTGGAATCCGTCGTCCTCTCGGGCACCGGCAAACGTGCCGCCAGCGAGACACTCCGCATTGCCGGCAAGACCGGAACCGCTCAAGTATGGCTGCAGGGCCGCAAACGCAATGTGGCTTGGTTCGTCGGCTTCGCGCCCATTGAGAAGCCAGAAGTTGCCATCGCGGTTGAAATCCAAGAGCAGGACGATGACGATTCCTTTTACGGTGGGAAAGAAACCGCTCCCATCGCCAAGGCCCTCCTCGAGACCTATCTGCTCGGAAGTAAGGGTGCTTCGTAGGTCGATCATCAACATTTCGGCTCGATATCTTGGGTACTGTCCCGTAAGGAAGCTCCCCTGATGGAATAGCTGAAGGAATAAAAGAATTGTTCTGAAAAGTTCCGAAAGGGGGAAAGGAAAGCTCATCTCTCGGGCCTAGACAAGGTCCGAAAATTTCGACAGAATGGGCTCCAATTCCTCCTGACTGATTTCCTTGAGGACGAGGTCGATCATCAACATTTCGGCCCAAAGGTAACGCGAAAGCCTGAGACCATTGAGCTCTAGAAATGTCGCACCGGCAACGAAAGCCGTCCGCTTATTGCCGTCGAAGAAAGTATGACAGAAGCAGAGCCGATGTATGTAGACCGCTGCCACACCTGCGATGCTTGGCTCGGACGTATAATGCTAATAATATTGCGGGGCGAAGATAGCAGACTCCGAAGCCGATGAGTTTAATATCCCCGACTCACCACCGTTCTCGGCTATGAGCCTTTCGTGGAGAGCGATGACTTCCTCTTGCGATAAGAATTGGGGCTCCATTGGGCTAACCTTGCTAAGTTTTCTCCATGCTCCAAGAGGCAGCGCTCCACCGCCTGTGTAAAACGTTCTGATCTGCCCATAGTGCGGAAGTCAACGACATTGGCTGAGTTCGTCAAGGATAAAAATAGGCATAGGCTTGGAAATCACGACTTTACTCACCGAGAACCTCCGCTCTATCCGCCGAAGACGATCGAAACTCCCCGGAGTTGATTTTCATAGGATTGGAAACAAAAACTCAGGGAATCTCCTGCTCTCCCACCGGTGCCGAGATGCCGCAGTGAATGGAAACTTCAGATCAGAAAAATCAAACAATATTTTACAGGAAAATTATGATCACTTCACCATCCGATCCTTCTGATCTTTTTCAATAAGCTAGCATAGTGAACAATCTCCCTATGCCAACGCGAGCAAATGGGAGATGCAATCCGAAACTCGGAAACTAACTTAAAGCTGCACGATCTGCCGCAGCACTGGAATGGCCGAGGGTTGGCATCGTGGCGCATCGGGGTTGCTGGGCGTGATGAGCGCTTGT
>JAITIW010000002.1 GCA_031279255.1 Puniceicoccales bacterium | reverse complement strand
TCTTCCAGGCGAGATGAAGGCGAAGTGCGAGATGGTGTTGGCGCTACATCATCAAGGTATGGATAAAAATACCATCGCGGCGGTATCTAAGTTATTTATCACGGGAAAAAGTGGAGCATATCGTGGTGTAATCGATGAATTGATGCTAAAGCTGAGGAAGTAGTTTTGCCTTGGCGGTTCTAAAATGTTGGGGATATGAAAGTCGGAGTTGACGTGGTGGCACGGCCACTTACACTTTTTCTGGCGTATGGCTATTCCTTATCATCGAATCCTCATTAAACTCAGTGGCGAAGTCCTACGGGATGTTTCGCGTGGTGAAATCTTGAACCCTAAGATGCTGACATTGTTGGCGGACGAGTTGAAAGAACTCCATCAAGAGGGCATCGAAGTGGCTCTGGTAATAGGCGGAGGCAATATTTTTCGTGGTCTTGCAGGACAGCATCAAGGCATCGAGCGTATTCGAGGAGATCATATGGGTATGCTCTCGACGGTCATCAATGCCTTGGCCATCGAAGGAGCGCTGCAGCAGAGTGGTCTGACCGCCCAGATACAACTCGCCATCGAAATTCCTCAGATCGCAGAGTTGTTTCGTAAAGATAAAGCAATACGGGCTTTGAAGGAGGGGCGTATTTTACTCTTCGCCGGAGGGACCGGTAGTCCTTTATTTTCGACGGATACAGCGGCTGCCTTACGAGCGGTGGAAATCGAAGCCGATGTTATCTTTAAGGCCACGAAGGTCGATGGGGTTTATGACAAAGATCCGCTGCAATATCCGGATGCGGTGAAGTACGAGACGGTTTCCTTCCAAGAAGTCATGCAGCAGTCGTTGCAGGTAATGGACATGGCGGCGTTCGCCATCTGTATGGAAAATAAAATGCCCATACGTGTATTCGATATGCAATGGGGTAAACGCCATATTTTGAGCGCGGCCAAGGGAGATCCGCTCGGTACATTGATTCAATGATCATTGTGATATAATTTGTATGGATACGAATACTTTATTAGAATCTTCGCAGAAAAAGATGCAGCATAGTGTAGACCATACGACGAATGAGTTTCATACACTGCATACGGGAAAGGCGACACCGACGATGGTGGAAAATCTCGTGGTTGATTCCTACGGGACGCATTTGCATTTAAAAGAAGTAGCCGCTATTACGGTACCGGATGCCCGTACCATCCAGATTCAACCGTGGGATCGGAATATGATTCAACCGATTGAAAAGGCCATCATGGTGGCGAATATCGGCTTGATGCCCACGACGACGGGCCCTCTGCTCCGCTGTATGGTTCCCGAGATGAGTGGCGATCGCCGTAAGGAATTGACAAGAGTGGCTCATAATATGGCTGAAGAAGGTCGTATAGGTGTACGTGCAGCCCGACAAGAGATGATGACTTTAGTGAAACAGGCGAAAAAAGAGGGCCGCCTCGGTGAGGATGAGATGAATCATCTCGAGAAAGAAATTCAAAAGCAGACCGATCGTGCCATAGGGGAAATCGACGATTTATTGACCAAGAAGGAAAAGGAATTACTGGGAGTTTGAATCGATTTCCGGCTTGCCAGAGAGAAAGTGCTCTTTTTCGTAAAGACCCTTCGCCCTTGACAGAAATACGCGCAGTGGCTGTGGTGATTTTAGCGTAGTTTGTATTTTTGTTTGCCCGATGGTGTAATGGTAGCACAACTGATTTTGGTTCAGTTTGTCTAGGTTCGAATCCTGGTCGGGCAGCCAATGGGAGGAGGTTGTTTTTAGGTGTGACTAAGGTGAGCAATGTGGCAAAAATTGATCCTGCTTTATCGCAAAGGGTGTCCACTTTTGAGATTTTACAGCATGATTGTCGGAAGGAATATCCCAAGCCAATGGAGTATTTGTACGACGGAAGCGATCCGGAGTCCATGTATCCATTCCATATTTCGACATCATCTTTTTCAGTTTTTCACGGTGGCTCGGATCGATTTTACGCGAGTCTCTCCATAAACTGCAAGCCTTCTTAAAAGATTCAAAAGCTCTCTCAATATTGCCAATAGGGGGAGCCAATGACTTAAGAGTATTGATGCTTTTCTCTGCAAAGCCTAATAAAAAGTAAATTTTGTCGATGGCCACGTTTTTTACCCAATCGTCCACAAAGTGAAATAACCCTTCTGTCACCTCCGCAGCGGATTTTATATTCTCCATCGCTACTCTTACAGCAGAATCTTTTTCTTCTTTTGACATTTTTTGATTACTCTCAAGATTTCTTTCTTTCGCCATAACGGAATCATCATTTTGTCGGTAACCATAGACAGTATCTCCTATCGATAGATAGGACATCGCGATTTTGTAAACAAATACGGCAGCAACCAAGTCATCATTATAGATCACGCGCTTATCCTTGAAAATATCTTGGACGATTTTAATGGCCTCTCTATACACCTCTCCCCTGATCAACTGCCCTATGAGGATGTGCGGTAAACGACCATCAAGCATACTGAGGTATAGCTCCGGTTGTCGGGTAATTCCATAACTTTTGGGATTAAGTTCGCTTGGCTCTTCTGTTCTTCCGTCCGGAAAACGTGAAAGCAATTTCCCACAGACGATGTCGACGTCATATTGGCTCGCTTGATCATACATTAATTGAAGAGTTGTTGGATTGGGAAGAAAATCATCAGGGTCAAGCCTGAGTACAAATTCCCCTTTGCTCTCTTGCACAGCACGGCATACGACCGTCAGAGTGCCACAATTTTTTTTTAATGGCACCAACTTTATATTAAGATACTTTCGTTGCCATTCTTGAACAACGGGTACGCTTCTATCTGTCGAGCCGTCATCGACGATGACAATCTCAAATTTAGAAAGATCTCCGCCGAATTGAGTGATGACACTTTCAAAAAACTCAGGTAAATACTTCTCCTTATTATATACCGGAGAGATGATACTTACTTTTGGTTTCCAGGGCAAAGAGCTGGCATCTGATACGGCACAACCCATCGCGAAAAACGACAATAATAAACAACGTATACCCATACCTCGCAAGAACGCACTTATTTTGTGAATAGCCAAAGTCTTGTCAATGATTTTTGAAAAAATCAAGAACTTCATCATAAGGAACATCTACTTTTCAGGCTCTGCGGCATGGTTCTCGGAAGGAACATCCCAAGTCAATTAACCCCATGGGCAGCGGAAGATATCCGGAGTCCAGGTATCTGCTCCACATTCCGATATCATACCTTCTCGGTTTCTTGCGGATTCCAGGGGCGATTTTACGTGAGGTAATCCATGGGCTGCAGACCTCTTCACTTTGTTCCACAATTCACCTGATAGGTCCTGTCTCCTGTGGGTCCTTTTTTTCGTTCCCTCTTCTTTCCCCTCTTTTTCTCTTTGTCCATCTTTTGTTTGACGACGACGTTCTGTAGGCAGCCCGGTCGGTGGAAAGACCTTGCGGTTGACATCGTGAACTCGTTTAGTGGTATCGTGGCATATGAGCAGGGAGGCGTCGAAGTTCCGCAGTTGTTTTGGAGAATTGGAGAAGAGAGTATTTATCGGAAAGGGAATTGACATCGGCTGCGGCGAAGATCCCATTCGGCCGGACGTGTACCGCTTCGACGAAAAGGAAGGGGACGCGAATGAGATCAGTCGATACATCCACGAAACCTTCGACTACGTCTTTTCATCGCATTGTCTGGAGCATATGCACGATCCTTCCCATGCTCTGCGCGAGTGGTGGAAACTGGTGAAGCCTGGGGCTTATCTCTGTATCACGGTTCCGGATGAGGATTTGTATGAGCAGGGAAACTGGCCGTCGCGATTTAATGGAGGCCACAAGCACACTTTTACGATCCATAAACCTCGGAGCTGGAGTCCTGTATCCATCAATGTTGTGGACTTGATTGCCGCACTGAAAAATGCCAAGATCTGGAAAATCGAGCTTCAGGACCGCGGCTACGACTACTCTCTTTTGGGAAAGAACATCGACCAGACGAAGGGTGAGGCGATGGCGCAAATCTGCTTCATTCTGCAGAAGGAAGAGGAAGAGAAAGCCGGAACCAAGGCTCGCATGGCGGAGACGAAGCGGTGAAAACCAAAACCCAGAAGGCTTGAATTAAACCTTGGGGCGTGAAGCAAATACTTGGTTCCAATTGGCTAGCGACTTACGCTCTGGTGGAACTTGCTCCGGAGAAGCTAAAAAAGATTTGGAAAGATTTTCGCATGAGATATCCCAATTGCAGGAAATAATAGAAACAAAATCACCGCCCTCTCTGAGGAAACATTTTCGGAACAGCCCAGATCTTATCAATGATTTTTGAAAAAATCAAAGACGAGAGAGAAGAAAAGATATAACTTTTCCCTATGCTACTCATTCGACGATGAGGTCATTTTCAGCGGGACGTTTGGGGGTGAGGTGATGGACCGGTAGGCATTGTTTTACTATCTTACAAGTCGCAACAATTGACATGCATATGACAAAATCAGCATAAATTTAAATTTGTACTTTAGAATTATTCCATTTTGAGCTAGTATGGTCGCGTACAAGATTATGATGAAATTAACAATAGAACGCCATCTGAAGCCAAAATTGATGGAATTATTCGCTAAATTTCCTGTGGTTTTCTTAACCGGACCGCGGCAGTCCGGCAAAACCACTCTTGCCAAGATGGCATTTCCTTACGTCCGGTATTTTAATCTTGAAGATCCTTCTCTGAGATCACGTATAACGGAAGATCCTCATGGTTTTTTAAAACAGCATGAAAATGGGATCATTCTAGACGAAGTTCAGAATTTTCCGGATATTTTTTCTTATATTCAACTCTATGCCGATGAGAGAAACAAACCCGGACAATATCTGTTTACGGGATCACAAAATTTTCTTTTGAACGAAAAAATATCACAAACTTTGGCTGGAAGAGTTGGCATACTCGAACTCTTGCCATTGAGCTATAAAGAAATATCCGATAGTTATTCCGTACATTTACCGGATGCAATTTACAGCGGGTGTTACCCACGACTCTACAATGAAAATATACAGCCGACAGATTTTTTTGCAGCTTATGTACAGACCTACATAGAAAGAGATGTGCGCCAGATCAAAAACGTATCGTCGCTTCATCAATTTCAAAAATTCCTCGCCTTATGTGCCGGTAGAGTAGGGCAGGTTGTGAATCTTTCTGCGCTCGGCAATGATTGCGGTTTATCGGCTCCCACCATCAAGCAATGGTTGTCCATCCTGGAGACTAGCTACATCAGTTACCTGATTTATCCGTATTCGATGAACATCAATAAGCAGATGATCAAAATGCCAAAGATGTATTTTTATGATACCGGCGTGCTTTGCCATTTACTCGGCATAAGATCCATTGATGATCTCAAGGTTCATTTTGCCTATGGTAGTATTTTTGAGAATTTTGTTTTGAATGAAATCCTGAAATCTCAGTGTAACAATGGAGAAAGGGAAAATATTTACTTTCTGAGAGATGCAAAAGGACACGAGATAGATTGCCTCATACCGTCTCAAGATGGAAATTTTCTTTGCGAGATAAAATCTGCCGCCACTTTCAACAAGGATTTTGTAAAGAATGTCATATATTACAAAGGAATAGATCCGAAAGCTAAAGGCGTAGTTTTTTATAATGGGGATCAAAATTTTGAATTCAAAGGAGTGCAAGTTGTGAGATTCGAATCTATGCCGCTACTTCGATAACACTTAATGGTTAACGAAATTTTTGAAACGTCCATAGGTAAGCGCTTAGCCGATGTGGACAATACGGAGAATAAATTCGTTTTTTTGCTTTGTCTCAGAGCTATGTGCGGCTGATGATGCGTTGACCATATTTTATGAAGAAAGTATCAAAGTTTCACGGTTGTTTTGGCGATTCTGTTCGCCGTCTTTGGATTCCAAAGGAATCGCCCGCTACGCGGGCATCAAGCCCCAAACCTGCAGTTTGTGGCTTGCAAAGACGGCGAAAGCCGAAACCAAAGGCGAGAACTAGATGATGTCGTCAAATAAAAGGTTGATAAAGGGAAAAGAGAGGAAAGGAGAAAGAATGGGAAAGAGGACACATAGAAGACATGACCTATCGAATTGTGGAACAAGCTGAAAAGGTTGCTGACTGATTTTGATGACACCCTCTAAAACTGAACCTTTTGGCTCAAGCCTAAACCTTGACTCCAAACCCAGCATTAACCTTGGCCTCAATTTGCTGGCGACCTGTGTTCTAAAGAAGCTGGAACTTATTCCAGAAAAGCAAAAGAAGATTTAAAAAATAGCGAAAGGGAGAAGGAAAATTATAACTTTTGGCTACGCTGCTATATAACTTTTCCCTATGCCACCCGTTCGACGATGAGGTCATTTTCGGCCGGACGTTTGGGAGCGAGGCGATGGGCGAGGCGCAGGTATTCCAGAGCGGCGTCAAGATGAATCTCTTCGTTATAATGCACGGTCAATAGTGATTCACCTTGCTTGATCTGAGATCCGACCTTTTTGATATCCGAAACGCCAACCGAGTGATCGATGCTGTTATCGGCTCGTCGCGAGAGAAGATCGACACCACGAGCGATCATACCGGCATCGATGGTATGTACATAACCGCGTTTCATGGCGGATAATTTTCTGACCTGCAGTGCCTTAGGAAATTTTTCCGGATGGTCGACATAAGTCCCATCTCCGCCCTGAGCTACGACCATTTCGCGGAACTTAGCCAAAGCGGTCCCATCGCTCAAATGACGTTTAATCATCTGCTTAGCGGAAAGCGTCGAACCCGCGACACCGGCCAAGCGGACCATTTCCATCCCGAGGCGCAGGATTAATTCATCGCTCTCAGGATCGGCTTCACCGTGCAGTATGCGGATAATTTCTTGAATCTCCAGACCAGTACCAACGGTATTGCCAAGTGGTTGGTTCATATCCGTGACCAATGCCACGCAGCGACGATTCATGTTCTTGGCAACACGCGTGATCATTCGCGCCAGCTGCTTCGCTTCTTCGAGCCCGCGGATGTAGGAGCCATTGCCCCATTTGACGTCCACGACAACACCTTCAGCACCTTCGGAGAATTTCTTGCTCAGCAAGCTACAGGTCAGTAGTGATAGGCTTGGAATGGTGCCGGTCTGTTTGCGAATATGAAATAATAAATGATTGATGGGCGTTATCTGGCGAAATTGGCGCGTTATGGCACAGCCGACTTGATGAACTTGCTTGGCAAATTGTTCCGGCTTGAGATTAACGGACATACCAGGAATAGCCGTCAGTTTCGTAAGATCGCTGATGACAAAGCCTTCTTCATCTCCCAACATAGCGGGTATGGCGATGCCACAAGCGGCTCCCAATGCGATGAGCACCAGACCTGTCTTATCTCCGACGCCGCCGGTGGCATAGCGATCGATTTTAGGATGGGAAATTTTCGGCAGTGCAAATACTTCGCCCGAGAGCATCATCTCTTCTGTAAAGAGCGATATTTCTTGTAGAGAAAGTCCTCGAAAGTAAATGGCCATGACGAGTGCTGCCAACTGCGTATCCGAAATTCGTTGCTTCAGGATGGATTCGGCCAAGTAACGGATTTCTCCTTCGCTGAATTCCTCATTGTCTCGTTTTTTTTCGATGAGAAAATCGAAACTAGGCAGAATATTTTCTCTCGGTGCTTTAACTTTAGGATTTTTGGATTCCATGTAATAATAACACTACGTACGCGATTACCTACGCGGCCGCGACAAATCTATAAATAAGGCAAAATTTGACAAATGTCAAGCCGAGATATGCCCGGACATTCCCGTCAATACTAAAATAATAGAATTTTTGCGAGCCGGAAGGAAGCTTTTCTAGAAGGCGTCGTTAAATAAAAGGTTAACGAAGGAAAAAGAGAAGAAGACGGAGGGAATGAAGAAAAGGACACACAGGAGATACGATATATCAGACAAATTGTGGAACAAGACGAAAAGATTGTTGCCTGATTTTGACGACACTCTCTAGGAATGAAAATGGATCTGTTCTTGAAATTTTACGGTAGCTTGATCTCGGTAATCATCTGTCCATCGCCGAATATCATGGAAGCTGACATAGAGCATCAATCCTAGGAGAAGAAAGATGAACACGGCCTGTCCGCGGTACCACCATTGCATCGGTATGCGATTTTTCGCCATTTTCTGCAATCCAGCGAGCATGATATGGCCGCCGTCGAGCACCGGTAGCGGTAGGAGATTGATCATGGCAAGATTGACATTAAGCATGACGAGAAATGCCAAGAGGTTCCAAATATTGTGAGCCGCCAGATGATTCATGGTTCGAAAAATGCCCGGTGGGCCCATCAGATGCCGCGCAGCTATGTCCGAATGCGGCGATAAGAGACTTCGTAAGGTCTGGTAACTCTGCTGGATGTCATTCGCGATCTGCCGCCACGGTAAGATGTGTGCCCATACCGTTTCGGGGTGACATTCGATGCCTAAACGCTGAACACTGGTTTCCGGAATGTATTGCACATCATATTCTCCGAGCGGATATTCACAGATGCTGCCATCTGATTTTTGAAATAATAGCGTTTGGCCTCCACAGCTGGAGAGAAATTGTTCCATATCTTGGAAAGGACGAGATGCCGCCATTGGTGGTAGTAGCCATACATCTCCCGCTGTTAGCAACGACGAGGAAAATCCCTGCGTGCCGGAAAATCCGACTTCGAAGGTTATTTCCGAGAGATTGACTTGTGGAGATGCAGGCAAATGTTTCGGAATGAGGCAGAAGAGCTCCTGTCCTGCTTTGTTTTCCAGCTTCCAAAAAGGTTTCGTAAGGGCAATGGTGCTTGTCTTGATCGGCAAAGTGATCGTCTCTCCATCTCTCTGGATATCCATCTGGACGACAGATGTATGTTCTTGTAAATAGGTTTGTAGTTGTTGAAGAGAATAGAGCTTTTGTCCATCGATGGCGAGGAGCTGATCGCCGAGTTGTAAGCCTGCCTGAGAGGCTGGTGAGTCGGCTATGACACGGCTGATTTTCAAGGATGATGCAGGGATAATGCCGATGCTACGAAAGCTCTCGGAAGCACTTCCCGATAAACGGATTTTGATGGGATGTAGAGTCAGAGATTGTACGGCGTCACCTCGTCGTATTTGCAATTGAGTTATCGCTTGCCCCTGATCATCGTGGCTAGAACCGAGACAAATAGCTTGTTGAATTGCTTCAAAATGCTGAACAGGACATGCGTCGACCGATAGAATGATATCTCCCAGCTGAAGTCCTGCCTCCAAGGTCGGGTTGCTTATCATGCCGGAAGGACTTGGAAGATGAGGGAAGATGTAACCGACGGTCGTCGACATCTCGTTCGAGAAACGGGGTACACCGTGAATCCACAGAATAGAAGCCAACATCAGCGCCAATAAGAAATTAAACATGGGCCCCATGAAGGCCACTAGGATTTTGTCGTAGGCACTTAAAGTCCGTTGGTACGACTCCGGAATGCTATAAATTCCCTCAATGGCCTTGAGTTCCGCCAATTGTGGAAGAGCGACATAGCCGCCCAATGGCAGGAGAGAGAGACAAAATTCCGTTTCCTGTATTTTCCATGAGATGAGTTTTGGTCCGAACCCGATGGAGAACTTTGGCACAAAGAGCCCTCGTCGTTTAGCGGCCAAGTAGTGACCTAGCTCGTGTACAAAGATCGAAAAGCCAAAGAAGAAGAGAGTTAAAAAAAGAGAAACCATGACCTATGCGCTTCTTATATCATAGGGATGCAGAGCAGCTGTCCAGCGTGTTCTCAAAAAGACAATATCTTTGAGAGTCGCAAGAGCAACAAACAGCTTCTTTCGAAACAAAAAATAAGTATTATAGAGAAATAGTCATTTAGAGAGGAAAGTATGAGATATTTTGAGTTTAGAAGATTTATCGACAGAAGAATTTCACCATTTAATAGGCGTCTTAATGCCGTTTCGAAAAAAGTCTAATATTCGGAGAGGCCGTGAATATCAAAGAAACAGCGAATACCGGGGAACCTAAGAAGATGCAGGCCTGTTTTACCAGATGAAATGAGGCCTGCGATTATTTTTTAGCTGTGCTTCTCATGGCACAGGCAATCCCATTCCCCTAGCCATAGCCTCTAGTTTTGAAATTTCCTCTTGAGTTGTGCCTAGCGCGATCAGCCTTTGCGTACCCATGAGGAAAATATCTAGGGGTGTGTATCCGTCACTGCTCTGGGTATTGATAAATGCCGGCGGAAGTCTTTGACGATCGGTTGGTGGGATACCGCACACAAGTTGTAGAAAAGGATTATGAATTCCATATCGCCTCACGGCAGCCCTAAATTCTGGAAAAGTGTCTGGTTCTAAAATCTTTGCGATAACAGGCTGCCAGCCGAATCTTCTGAGAAATTGTTTGGTAGCTGGAAATTCTATGCTGTAAAACATAAACATCGGGTAATGTTGAGCCAAGACAAAGAAAGCTTCCCATTCTCTTTGCCAATATAGCACAAACAAAGGATGGGTCGGTAGCTGTCCCGGTTCATACACTCTAGAAGTTTCAAACGGAACCCATGTAGGCTTTAATCCGATCGCGAGTAATCGACCGAGTACAGCCGTTTTGTTGATAACGTTGTCGCGAATGATGAGATCGAATACATTTTCTCTGTCATAGTTACGATAAGCGAAGATTTTTCGAAGTTTTTCGGCTAAGGCTTTTCGCTGTTTTGGTGGAGTATTTCCAGCAAGAGACATCCTAAAAAAAGACTCCCAATAGCGAATGACAGAATCGAGAATATGTGTATAACCGCTACAGCGAATGGCAAGCAGCAGAATATTGTCTCCACGGAGTGGTTCTTTTTTAAAAAAGTTCACATCTCCGTGCCGAAGCATCCAATCAACAATGGGATCTTCTCCAAAGATTATGGCCAGCATCAACGGAGTCATACCTTGGTGTGGCCCATCAATATCTGAAACGTCATTGACGCTCCGCGGCCAAGTTGAAACAATTTCTTGCACTTTTTCTAGGTTTCCATCCCTAACAGCTTCCCAAATTTCAGAACGATCCGGTACAGCGACAGCCGTAGAATGTAACAACACTGCCCCTGCGATGATCCTCCAAGTCCCAATTTTCATAATATCCATAAAACCATCAACGTGGGAAAGTTGAAAGAGAAAATAAATATATGCAAGAAATTTTATTCGAATTAAAAAAATTTGCCTCTGCGTTTAAATAATGTCATAATATCGGATGTGGATTTACGACTACTGGATGCGGATGTTGGCGGAGAGACTTCTCCTATTGTACGTTTTGTCGATAACATGTTAGAGCATGCCGTGGAGACGCGCGCGTCGGATGTACATTTCGAGACCTTTGAAAAAGACATGTTGGTACGCCTGCGAATCGATGGTGTGTTGAGGGAATATCCGTCGCCCGAACGTAAATTGGGCGATGCTATTATTTCTCGAGTGAAGACATTGGCTAATTTGGATTCGGCTGAAAAACGCTTGCCACAGGACGGACATATCGAACGTCATTATGCAGGCCGTTCCGTGGATTTTCGCGTTTCAACGCTGCCGACAGAATATGGAGAAAGTGTCGTCCTGCGCGTACTCGATAAGGGTTCGTGGCATTTCGATATCGAGCAAATTGGGATGCAGGCTTCTATTTTGGATGCTGTTAAGGCATGCCTGGAGGGTGGTTCTGGAATCCTATTGACAACGGGCCCAACGGGCAGTGGCAAGACGACGACGCTCTACAGCGCTCTTCAATATATCAATCGAGAGGAAATTAAAATTTTGACGGTCGAAGACCCCGTTGAGTACGAGATGGATGGGATGATTCAGGTCAATGTCCACGACGAAGTCGGTCTTACGTTTGACCGCGCCTTGAGGGCATTTTTGCGCCATGATCCGGATAAAATTCTCGTCGGTGAGTTGCGCGATACCGAAACAGCTCATGTGGCTATCCAGGCAGCGCTGACCGGCCATTTGGTGTTGGGAACGCTGCATACCAATGATGCACCCAGCACCATCATGCGTCTCATCGACATGGGAATTGAGCCCTATCTCATTGCGGATACCGTTAAGGGAATTTTAGCACAGCGTCTTGTGCGACGCATTTGTGAACATTGCAAGGAACCCCATCACTTGACAGTGGAAGAAATGCGCTTTTTCCCAGAACTCAAGGACAAGACAGTTTACCAAGGCCATGGATGTGAAGCTTGTTCTGGGACGGGATATACAGGACGCTTTGCGCTTTACGAGTGGATGCCAGTCTCTCTCAGCATTCGAGAAGCCATCAGAGCCCATGCTTCTCGGACGCAAATTCATGATTTAGCGCTTAAAGAAGGTTACGTACCCCTTAGACAGGAAGGCATTCCGGCTATTCTCAGAGGCGAAACGACCACGACGGAAATTATTAGAATTCAATAAACTTTTTTCGGAACGAAGATAAGTGTGACAGAGTGATAGTTGTTTTGAGAGATAAGCATGAAATATTTGAGATAAAAAGATTTATCAACAGAAGAATTTCGTCGATTGACAGGAGTTAGGCCATCGACGTTTCGTCGTACGGTAGAGATATTTGATGAGGCTTATAAGGGCAAGAGGTGGCACGGAAGACGCAGTGCAAACTTTGTTTGGAACATCTTAATGCCGTTGCGAAAGAAGTTTAGTGATCTTTTCCGGCCTTAAGAGAATTTTCTTCCAAGGGCAATGCGGTGAATTTTGGCATTATGCCGCACATCGACCGGAAGTTTTCGGCAGAAGAAAAAATCTTGAATAGAACGTGTCTTTTCGAATCGCTCGGACCATTTTTTCAATTCTTCGATGAATCGGCGTCGCGATAAACTCCAGAATGGATAATGTCCTAACTTGGGCTGTATGACGATTGCTGGAAGGTTGCACTGTTTTCGATGAATACCGATGAGAGCACATCGAGCGACATGAGGATGTTTTAAGAAAAAAGCTTCGATGCAATCGGGATAAAATATTTCGTCATGGACCATGACGCGTTCTGCTTTGCGTCCACAGAGCCAGAGACGGCCCTGTTGATCTAAAAATCCCACATCTCCCATCCGATGCCAGATCGTCTCGTCCTCCATTATTTTCGCCATGCGGGTCTTTTCCGTTTCCTGATCATAGGCCTCCGTGACCATGGGGCCGCTGACGATGATTTCGCCGATATGGCCCGTTGGGAGTTCTAGGCTCGAATTCCACTGCGGAATGGCTTCTTCTGTGGCCTGAATAATGCGGATATGGGCATCAGAGATCGGTTGCCCGACGCAAATCCCAGCACCATTCTCCTGCAAAACTTTCCATCGATCCAGGATTTCAGTGCCCTGGATGTCGCTTATCGGGAGCGCTTCGGTCGCACCATAGGGAATATGAATATCGGCATTAGGTGCGATAGAACGCAACAATTCTAATGTCGGAATATCGCAGGAGACGCCCGCTAAAAAGAGGAAACGAATGTCAGGAAGTTGGATGCCTTGTTGGCGGCAATAAAGGGCAATTTTTCGCCATAAGACCGGTGCGCCGAAGCTACTTGTGACGGAATGTCGTTGAAGCGCTTTGACAATTTTTTTTGGCCGAAGTCGTGAGGGTCTCGTCGCATCCATTTCGGGTAAAACCGTCGTACGGCCTAAGATGGGATTGAATAATGAAAATATCGGCAGTAGTGGTAGATCGACATCGCCTGCCTGCAGTGGATAATGCCCCTTTAGGGCTTCCAGTTGTGCCATGAAGTGGCGGTGACGATAGAGCACACCTTTGGCAGGTCCTGTGGAGCCGGATGTGAAGAGGATAGCGGCCGGATCATCGGCTTGAATCGAGGAGAGAAGGGGATCATCAAATGGCCAATCCAACGGTAGAATATGCTGCTGCCATTGTTTTTGAAAAGAACGCGTGAGCCATATGGTACGAACATTGGGTAGGAAAAACGGCTTCAGGCCTGCGAGGCGCCAGCGTAGGGATCCCGTACCCAGGATGAAATCCGGTTTTGCTTTCCGTGCGCAGATAAAAAAACACCGCAGGCCCATCCCGGAATCGATGACGATTGGAATGGCTCCCAGTCGCATGAGCGCAAAGGCGCTGACGATCAGTTCATACCCTGGCCGTACGACGAGCAGAACACGCTGTTGGGGTAGAATATGAAATATTTCCCGGAGCGTGTACATGAGCCCTTCAATTTCATTATGCAGCTCTCGAAAGGTTTTTTTAGTTTTACGGATTTTGAAAATATCCCAATGACCTTTGGGCATCCATAGGGCAATCTGATCCGGCCTTTCACGAGCATGGACGGCGATATAATCGGCGATATTGATGATGCTATGCGTTTCCATGTTCATGACTCATGCCAAGTGCTATGGCTTAACATTTCATGGGCATTCGACAAGTTTTTATGCTGTGTAGGCTGTGAAAATGATTTCGATAATGGCGATGCCACACAAGACTTATCATCGTCGTGATGATGCATACGATGATACCAATTCCAGGACTTAGATTCTGTCCCGTCCAGGCGTAGGGTAGGTGGATGTCACACCAGTGCAGAATGCCTTCGAAGAGATGTACATAGGGCTGTAGCCAGTGTCTCAGCATCCATTGTGAACTTGAATTTCCTAGGAAAAATCCAATGACGATAGTCCCAAAACCGCCGATAATGATGCCGAAAGCCAACGGAATGGCGATGAGATTGATCACGATACCGCTGAGGCTAAAAGAGCCGAAGTATTCTATGCTGAGTGGGATCATCAAGATGGAAATCGGTACTGAAATGCAAAAGGATTGTAAACTGTAGGTCATGACAGAACGATAACAGCGTACTCCTAGGGAGTGCTGTCGTGTCGGCTTTTCGTGAGAATTTGAGAGTCGGAAAATGGTGATCATGCACGAGGCTAGTGGACTGCCGATGAGTATGATGCAGAGGACGGCTATGTAGGAGAATTGAAATCCCCAATCCCATAATTGGTAGGGACTAGCCAGTAGAGAGAAAATTCCGGCAAAGCTGATGGCCGAAAGTGTTGTCGCTTTTCTCGAAAAGAAGCAAGCGGACCAGAGGTAGGTCAGCATGAGCCATGCCCGGACGGCCGAAGGCGGTGCTCCGATGACGTACGTATAAAGGCCTAGGATAGCGATGCAGGGTATGCGTCTCTGCCGCTTGGATAATCGCCATAGTCTTAGGAAAAATTCTAATGCCAGACCGATCATACCGATATGCAGGCCGCTGATGGCGAGTAGGTGAGCGACACCCGTCCGTGCAAAGAGCTGTTTCTGAGAACGCTGGACATCGCCACGGTCGTTGAGTAGCATGCATCTTAAGATGCTCGAATCCTCATGGGCGGGCGAAAGGAATGACCGAATGCAGCACTGGGTATGATGGCAGTAGCGGAAGAAAAAGTTACCTTCGTGCGTAATGGACTGAATATCGCCACGATCGATCTGCAGCGGAATGCGCACGCGTTGTAAATAGGATTCAAAGGAATGGAGATCATAATTCCCATGGATGTGACGAATGTGTCCGCGGACGCGCACGATTTGGCCGCGATAGTGTGGCTGAGGAGTTCTTTCATAGAGCATAAAGTAGAGCCGCTGACCGTTGAATTTCATCGGTAGAGAAAGCCCATCGACCACAATTCCCTGCCCATAGACCTGATGCTTCTGGCCTCGCGTGCGAGCGTAGATTCTCTGGAGGCGAATATCCATCGTATGCCAGCCGAGGTGCCAATGTTCGATATCCAATGGCGGATGAAGGCGATGTTGGGCATAGAAAGCTAGTCCCAGAATGCAGAGCATAACGCGCTTGTAGGCTCTTCTATGATGTGTTCTAGGAGCAAAATGGCACTGTCCTTCAGAACGCTGCCGATGGGAAATGGCATACGCGCCGGCTATGGACAGAGCCCAAATTCCCAGTCCATATGCCAGAAAATTTGGAGAGCATCGTTCGGCCAAGACGATGGCTATGACGAGACTGGTAAAAAGTCGCCAGAGTGGAGATCGATCGTCAACCGTAGGTGTCAGAGCCATGGAAATGTTTAAAAAAATGGGCTATCCGAAACTTTCTCTCGGGGCAAGCGAAATTTAAGATTTTGGGATGATATCCGT
>JAITIW010000016.1 GCA_031279255.1 Puniceicoccales bacterium | reverse complement strand
CCTAAAAGAGCGGTTAAACATAAACCTGTCGTTAATAATTTTTTATTCATATGATTTGGGTGTTTTATAAAAAAATTTCATAAAGAGAAAGTTTTTATGCTACTGAGATTATCCCTGTCAACCTTTATATAATAAATATTTTCGGATAATAGAGGCTGTAAAATGGCCAGAAGTTACCCTGAATTTCCATAATCCGTATGACCGTTAGCGTATAAAGTTAGGAACATAAGGTATATTTATTACAAAAAACCTTCCTCAGACGAGGAAGGTTTTTTGTATTTCGTAGAAGGACGTAACTAAAGGAATTTTAGAAGCCGCAATCGAGAGACGTTGAAAACCAAATGAGGTTTTTACGACTTGCATAGGCGTTATAAGCCCAAGCTTTTTTCTTGTTCTGACCTTCGTATTTCACACCAGCGCGAGCTTGAGCATTTTCATTGAAAGAATATACAAGATCAGCTCCTGCGCCGTAATAGAAATAACCCTTCTTTACGTCTTTACTCCAAAGTTCTTTTTGAGCGACATCTTTTTTGATACCCCATGGTCTCTTAGTATGATCAAATCCCAGCTTGGCGGAAAGATCGACCGCAAAACCATTGACTCCAAAGGAGGAAAGATCGTAGAGGTAGTTGACTTTACCTTCGATATTATGGCGTCTCCACGTGAAATCATAGTTGTAGTAGAAAGAAGGATTCAAAAGCACATTCGCTGCGAGACCTAGATAAATCTCATAGGAATGCTTTTTAACGCCCGCTAAAGTAGCCGGAACGCCACCGAAGAAAGTTGTGAGAGCTTCGAGGGTCAAATTAGGATTGCTAGCTTCTTCTCTAGCTAGCTGTAGAGCTCTCTTGTTGAAGGCATCCTTTAGATTTTTCTGGATATGAGCGACGAAACCCAGGTCAGCTGTGAACAGATCTGTGACGTCGTAGGTAAATCCGATGTAGAAATCATGCTTGTTGAGCTCGGAACTCTTGATGGCCAAAAAGTTTTGGTTACCAAAATAGAGCTCACCTTTATCCAGAATCGAAGCTCCTACTTCAATACTAGGTGTGAAGACCTGCTGCCCTAATCTGGTACCACGATCCACATACTCGCTATCGAAAGCGATACGGGTATGAAGCGATAATGGAGGTACTGCAAACCCACCATCAGCGCTCAAAAAACCAGCCGACAAAAGTCCGGCGGCAATACTGACGAATTTCTTATTCATGTGTTTTTGTATTTTGTTGAATGTTTCCATAAGATAATATCTCACGGAGTCTAGAAGAAGCTTATAGATACTGATGTAAGATGTCAAGCATTTAGTAGAAGTAAAAATAAATGTTGTTTAATTTTGTAGATGATGAAAAATATTTTCCATTGAAGAGTTATAAAATAATTGTAAAATGCCACCTTTCTTTCAAGTAAAAAGCAAAATATTAAAATTATGAAACACGGATGTGCGATATGGGGAATTTATCTAGGTGGATGTTTGGCAGCGGCAGCGGCCGTTCAGTATGAATTAGATGGAGTTGTGCTGGCTTATACGGCACCGTCAAGCCTTGCCAGAAACGCGGTGGAACGGTTCTTGGGTTCAGGACAACACCATCGGTTTAAGAAGGTACTTGAGGACAGGCCGGGTGAATCGGTGGGAGAAAATGTAAAAGTTAAATTTGTTCCGGAAAATAGAGGAAGGTCTTATAAAATTCGGCAAATTGTCGAAGGGACTGACGTCATTTACCAAGCCGTCGATACGACGGAAGAATTTTGGTATATACTTCGCGAGTTTGGTCCAGGAACCAAATTTACCTGTGATGATATTTTACATTCTTCGGTTTTAGAAATTGATCCTTCGGCATTACGTGGTTTTGCGCGTGAGTATGTGGTTATATTGCCTTTAAATGGCCAGGAAAATCTTAGAATCGTGCTTTTCTTCGGGGTATTGATGGATCATTTTCATCATGATCCAGCGCTCCTAATGAATGCATTGCGGGAGATACAAGCGATCGCCAAGATGAAGAATGATACGCCGCAATGGCCACAAGAAGAGCGACAAGCCGTAGTGAGGGATGCCGCAGCGTGGCTTGGTTTAGGAGAAGATGATCTCCGAGCACTTGATTTGAGGCAGTTGTTTCAAAGGAATGAAGGAGCTCCTATTGCTACGCCACAGGGAAATCCACGAGGCTCGGCCAAGGTCAAAGCACTGCATTTAAGGGCTCGGTGAGCATGCTTTTGAGATTTTAGCCCAATAAATTAGAAGACAGCATCTTAGTCTGATGCTATTGATGACGCGTGATTTTGTAGTAAGGTGCGCCTCTTTGGCATCATTGGTCTTTGCAGAGTACGGTCATAAGAGACACGTGCCTGGAGTGTGTTCACGGTTCATATCAGTGAGAAACGCGAGGAGTGTTCAACTTTTGCCTGGGCGAGTATCTGCGCCGTAAAGATTAAGCAGGCTTCGATGGTGCTCGTGAAGGGCAAGTTAAGTTCGCTGAGGCCGTGGCATTTTTCTAAAAAAGCGACGATGGCCGGCAATCGCTTAAGGACAGAAGTATTACCTTGGTGGTATAAGATATTTGCGATAAAATGTTCTAAGTCAGACCATAACGCCCGCTGCAGCGAGCGTTGAGCCGTTTCGTGAACAGGAGTACCTTCAGGGGCTTCCGTATCGACGGAAGTTTGGCTCATGGCATTGCTCACTAGGTTCTCGAGAGAGGCCAGGAGTGCGTAGAGCTGAGGAATGGGAATAAGCCTAAATTGCCTATCGTGATCGGCCAGTAGAGCCAGAAGAATGTCACTCAATTGTCGTTTCCAATCTTCCCATAATGGAAGACAGATGGGTTCCGGTATCCCTTGGAGTCGAATGATAAAGCAACGGCTTCGTATCGTGGAGAGCAATTGCGAAGGATGAGAGCTGAGCAGGAAGAAATAGGTCTGCGGTGGAGCTTCTTCGAGTGTTTTTAGGAAAATATTGGCAGCCGATGGTGGACAGCGTTCCGCATCTTCGATCCAGACGACCTTGCGAATGCCGGCGAGGGCTGTTTGTTGGACGCGTTGTACGAGGAGCCGTACCTCTTCGGTTTTGATTTGGGCCATGCTGCCAGAAGGTTTAAGCTGCAGCCAATCCGGATGCATTAAATCCTGAGTATCGAGGATGGCTTGAGCCAGTGGCGTGAGCCATGTCCTACTATAGTCCAGATCCGTTGCACTCACGATGAAAGCATGCGCGAGCTTACCGGTTCGAAAAGCTCGTAGAAGTTTTCCCAAAAGCATGTGGTCACGAGAAGAAATGTTCATGGACACTTTTGCGAATGATTTGGGCGATACTTTCGGGATCACGTTGGGCATCGATGGTGATGAAGCGTCGAGCTTCGTCGGTGGCGAGTCGTCGGTAGCCTTCTCGGACAGCCTGAAAGAAATTCAGAGATTCATTTTCGATGCGGTCGTAGGGACGAGAGCTACGTCGCTGAGCGCGTTCTTGGCCGATGTTCGGAGGAAGATCGAAGAAGAATGTAAGCACAGGGATGCAGGATTGTACCGTAAAATGGTTGAGCCACTGCACATCTTCTAGAGGAAGCTTTCGGGCAGCTCCTTGATAAGCGGTCGTGCTGTCGAAAAAACGATCACAGATCACCCAAGTACCTTCGGCGAGTGCCGGTAGAATGCGTTCTCGGACGAGCTGCGCCCGACTGGCCTCGTAGAGCAGAAGCTCCGTTTCCGGAAACATATCGGAGGCATGGACATCGTGTTGCAAGAGTTGGCGGATTTTTTCTCCGATGTAGGTATGGCCGGGTTCCCGCAACGAGAGGACATTTTCTCCGCGATCGCGGAGATAGTTCTCCAGCAGAGGTATTTGAGTCGATTTTCCGGAACCTTCTCCGCCCTCGAAAGAAATCAATTTACGTTTTATCGTCGACATAATTCCCGAGAAAATAGGGAACGAAAGGCAGCCAAGTAGCAATATTTTAATGTTTTTTTATTAGGTATTGCATTTTATGCGTCGAGGATTATCATGGAATGGATCGCATAACAAACGTAATTAAACGAAGGGAAGATATGGAAGGGAAAGCGATAGACTTCATAGAAGTCATGAAAAATGTGGGGCAGCTGTTCAATATCAACGAACTGGCTGCCTTTAATGAGAAGCAGGTAAAGGATGGCGGTCGAATCGCCCTAAAATACAATGATGGCGAAGTTTCGGTCGATATTGTTTACGATGAGCATTTTCATCGGATAGTGTTGGGTTGTCAGGTCTTCACATTGCCGAAGGATTACGAGAAACTGCTGGAGCTCTATCAGATATTTTTGGCTTCCAATGTCTACTGGTCCGGGACGCAGGGACAGGGCATCACTATCGGTGTATTGCCGGACGAGAAGGAGGTCTTTTTGTGTAAACATTACTCGCTGCCGTTCTTCGATCTGGCGAGCTTGAAGCAGGAAATCGATGGTTTTGGTCAATGCTGCTGTACCTGGCGACAGGCGCTGGAAGCCATTGTGCAAAGCCGTTGATATTCAGTTGTTATCGTTTCATTTAACCAGGAGGGAAAAATGACTATACAAGGTTTAGGTCAGGGATGGAAGGCAGGTATACAAGATACGAGCCTTGGAGCATCCATAGGGCAGGCTGCGCGAAGTGGCGAT
>JAITIW010000062.1 GCA_031279255.1 Puniceicoccales bacterium | reverse complement strand
AAGCATTTTCTTCACTTTCTGGATAGCGGACAGGCAGCGGACAAAACGACAGGCAAAACAAAACGACAAGCTCTTGCCATCATATAGAAACATTCGCTTCATTTTCTGTCTTGATCTTTTCCTAAAAACGTCATAGCGTGTAACGCTCTCAAGGCTATGGGAAAAAAGTACAACTCCATCATCATCGGTGCCGGAATGTCAGGTCTCGCAGCGGGCATTCGCCTAGCGCAATACGGCAAGCGCGTCCTGATACTCGAAAAACACCACGTCGTAGGGGGACTGAATAGTTTTTACAATCGCCTAGGACGTAAATTCGACGTCGGCCTTCACGCCGTTACCAATTTCGTCCGGCAGGGCATTAAACAATCTCCTCTCAATAAACTCTTCCGGCAACTTCGCATTACACGAGAACTTTTCGATCTCTATGAGCAAAATGTTTCCCGCATTCTCATCAATGGCCAATCGCTGTGCTTTACCAATGACTTTACCTACTTCGAGCAGCAAGTGGCGGAACAGTTCCCGCAACGCATCGATGCTTTTCAAAAATTGATCGCCCAGATCCGCCAAGCAGAGCCATATGGTCTGCCAAAACCCTTTGTCTCGGCACGACAAATTCTCCGAGAGAAATTGCGATGTCCGAGACTCGAGGACATACTACTCATGCCCATTCTCTTCTACGGCAGTTCCCAGGAGGACGACATCGATTGGTATACATTCACGATACTTTTTCATTCCATCTTTCTCGAAGGGCTTGCCAGACCATTTGATGGCATAAGGCATATTCTGCGCACACTGACAAATCGATTCAAGGAGCTCGGTGGTGAACGTCGGATGCGCTGCGCCGTCGACAGGATCAATATCCGCGACCAAAAAGCTCATGGCGTCACATTACAAAACGGTTCCTACATGGAAGCGGATCACATTGTTTCGACCATAGGTTATGTGGAAACGATGAAGCTCTGCGGAAATGCGGCCGATGCGGCCCTACAGCCCGGTAAACTATCGTTTTGCGAAGCCATCGCCGTTCTTAAGGAAGAACCACGAGATCTCGGGTGGAAAGACACTATTATCTTTTTCGAAGAACGAGAGCGTTTCCGATACCGTCAACCGCAGGACCTGCTCGATCATTCTGCTGGTATCATTTGCATCCCTAACAATTACAACTACGGCTTGGATCGCAAACTTCCTGAAGGCATCATACGCATTTCGCAATTGGCCAATGCAACCCAGTGGAAAGCACTCCTGGCGAACGATTGTAAACGATATGCGCGCGTCAAACGGGAAGAGGCGCTCGCTTTGTTCGAGAAAGCCAAAGGCCTCATGCAATCCCTTTACCCATCATCACAATCTTCGGCCTTACATTTGCTAGATATCGATTGCTTCACGCCATCCACCGTTGAACGTTTCACGGGACATATCAATGGTTCCATCTATGGGACACCGCGCAAGATATTCGATGGTAAATTGCCCTTTAATAACCTCTATCTCTGTGGTACGGATCAAGGTTATTTGGGCATTATCGGTTCCATGATGAGTGGCATTACCATCGCCAATCGCCATATTTTGCCGTCGTGACACAGCCGCTTTCCTCAGCTGATGCGTGTCAGATCTTCTCACGCGACGCACAATCCTACGATAAAGCTCGCCTAGGCTCATCTCTCCAGAGTTCTTCACAACTCTGGAGAGGTTTTATCGTGATATTTTTTCATTCATCTACCTCAAAAAACGCGTCGCTGTCATCGTCAGCATCTCCTCCTCGCAGAGCGTTTAACTTTTGAGTAAGAGCAATAACAATCAACCTAATCATTCCATCTTCATATCGGCTTTGCAACTCATTAAATTCATCGATTTCCTGCGGTTGCAAATTCCCTACTCGCTGCCTTTCTAGCAATGCTCTCCATCGATTCTGATCATACTTCGCTATGTCTAATTTGGCAGCTACAATAGCCCGCTGAATATTTGGCAGTTGCGACGAATAATCCCCATACTTTCTACGTAATTGCTCATGGCTTTCCTCCTGATGCTTTAAATTTACTCTTCTATCAGGATCTACGATTCTCTGCCACGCCATCAAATCTTGGTTGACTTCCTTGAGTCGCTCGTAGAGAGTCCTATCATATCGTCCTGGATTTAAAGCTAATTTCCCATCGCACCATGCAATTTCGAGAGTCGCGATACGTGATGGGAGGTCGTTAATACGAGTATCAGGATATTTTCCCCAAAATGCATCCAGTTCAGCCATCTCCGCACTCGATAAGTCCTCGCTTTCCGACCGTTGTACAAACTCCCTCCAACGTCTTAAATCCTTTTTGATTTCAGCTAACTCTCGTTCTTGCTCCACGAGGCGAATAAGCTTAGCACCATTTGGGAAGAGAGCGTTATAAAATAATCTCTGTGTTGGGTCGGCATGGTCGCATATTTCCTTCGCAGAATATAATCTGTCGAAAGCCGGAGGTGTCCATTGTACAGGATCTCTTCCATTACTCGGATGAGAACGCGATCGCGGATTTTTCGCATCGGAATTTTTGAGCTCAATATCGATGCGTTCGCGCCAAATATTGAAGTGCTTATAAAAGATCTTTGCTGGCGGTTTTGGATCTTCTTCAGCTAAAACAAAAGTAGGCACAGGCGGCACATACGTCAATGCACTCAGGTCCGTAGCAGTATTATTGATTCCACCCGTTTCTCTGGCATATCCCAATGAAACAGCCACACGTTTCCAAGACTCAAACGAAGGATAAAAACTGTATCGCCCTCCTTGAGCCCTTACCTTCCACCAACGGAGGTGACTACTAAGCAACTCGCTTCCATCATAACCTGAGCACTCACCTAGAATAGGCATGGCTCCAAAACTTGTCGGTACTATTTTCTTTCCATCTTGAGACACCCAACGCTTCAGCTGTCCATCCGTCGCCGGTCTAGCGTCCAAAGGCGCGATAAAGGTTAGGTATTCCCTTCGAATATCCTCATCTAAGAACAAAAGCTTCATCAACATATCGAATGCTTTGTGTCCGTAATCTTCCATAACATCCGCAAGCTCCGGCCAAATACGTTTTGCAAAAAGCATATATCCATCATGATGGAATATCGTTACTGGCGAGAAAGGCGTAATATACGTAAACTCGAACTCATTAGTGGAATATTTCGTCGTATTTTTTTTATTTCCTTTGTGTAGGAAAGCGGTTACGCCACGGGATCCAGCCTCGTCTGGGAATTGTCCTGTTTTTAATGGCTGTAAGCAATGATTCACAGGATGCCGACCATGATCATAATCGCCCTCATGGTAAGTAGATTTCGGTTCCATCGGTAATCCCAAAATGGGATTCATCTTCCATGCTAACCACGGCAGTCCATAAGTTCTCTCTTCGCTATCACCTGATATAAGATTACTATCAAAGATAGCCATGAAAGATTCGCAATAACGCTGCAAGCTATCTTCTGTCCATAGATATAAAGGAATTACTCCTTCTGGCATTTTGGGCTTGATAATAGCCGGAAGGGACATTTTGAGACTGCTCAAAGCACCATCTAGACATCTTCCCTCTAGAACAGGATTATCTATAGCCTGCGATACAAAAACCTTCCATGCAGTATCTTGTAGAAGTTCTGAAAAATTTTTTACTCCTGTGGCGCGTTGAATCGCCTGAAATTCCAGACTTTCAGGATAAGTTCTCGCTGTCTCCAAAAACTTTGTGAGGGCATACATTAGCTTCAAACCAAAGTCCGTCGCGACATAAAATCTATTTAAATAACAATTCCCAATAGCTTGCAACTTCTGTAATGACTTAAGCCCGACTATTCTCACAGGATCGCCGCCATAATTGTACTTAAGCCATGCTGTCGACGTCTCTTTCGTTACCATGCAGCCGCCATTGGCGCGCATCACAGCGCCATCTCTCCATTCAT
>JAITIW010000003.1 GCA_031279255.1 Puniceicoccales bacterium | reverse complement strand
TAATTAAATATTTATCAAGAAGTCTTTCACCCAAAAGGATAACAGAATTTAAGAGGAATGGCGAGATTGCGGGAGGAGCGAGATATTGGTTGAGTCTCTGGTCTATCGGTCAAATGTGTCCAGTTTACCGATAGAATCTCCAATCTGCCGGCTTTGGCCCCAGAGGCAGGGCAATGCCCTGCTCTCTGGGGCAGCCCGCAACGCGGGCTTGATTCCGAAGGAATCCAAAGCCGGCTAGTAATGAGCGTCCAGTGATGAAAAAGTGATGAAAATCCCCTCCGCTAGTGGACCAAAGTGGCAGAAATCCTTTCCCTTACTCAAGGGATAGAAATGTCCATGAAGTATTCCGTTTTACGGTAAAATCTAGAAAGAGTTTTGGGAAAATCAAAATCCTCTTTCTCAATATCAACAATAGAGCTCTACTCTATCCTCAATGCTCAGGTTTTAGCAGCCTCTTGCTATGGGACTCATCCCATAACCCTCATGCCCACGTCAGGGTAAAGCGAAGTGTATTCAATATAGTCACGTCAGGATCATGATCAAAGCAATCGTATTCTCCTTTTTTTACATTAGGCATTTTGCGCCATTATGGAGACGCCATGCAATAGAGGACAGATACTTCCGGCATAAGCTTAGCCGATATATACCCTCTGGACTCGAGCCGAAATCGAGTAGAGGCATTCCCGGATAATATGCTTCGACCAACGACAAAATTCATTCGCCGTGATCTCATCCTCTCCGTCGCGTCCGATCCAGGTCACACGATCCCCCACTTGAATCGACATCGTCGCATCGGTAATATCCAAGATTGTCTGATCCATAGCAACTCTCCCCAGTATCTGAAAACGCTGGCCATGAATAAGGGCTTTGGCCACATTCGAAGCACTGGTCGAAATCCCATCGGCATATCCGGCACTTAGGACCGCGATACGAGTCGGTCGATGGGTCATCGCCGTGGCATCATAGCCAACAGGCACTCCTGCCGGAAGTGTTTTGATAAGACTGACTCGGCTGTAGAAGCTCAAAACAGGTTCTAAAGCAAGAGATTGGATAAACGGAATTTGCACATCCGGCCCTACTCCGTACGGCAGCGCACCGATACGAACGGCATTGCAAAGGGATTTTTGCCAATTTTCCGGAAGCGCAAAACTACTACTCTCGTGAATCCACATAGGACTGGAAGCGTCGACTCCGCAGCATCGTAAACTGTTCTGAAAGCGCGAACGCTGAAGTTCGGTATATGCCTTATCCGAAGAAGCACAGGAAAAATGTGTCGCCAATCCTTCGACCCTTACCCAAGGATCCGAAAAATATCGCTTCAGATCCTGTTTCGCGAGATCTTCATACCAAAACCCGACGCGGCCCATGCCCGTATCGATCTTCAGGTGAACCGAGATCACTTTTTCATGACTACGGGCCCAGCACTGCAGACGTTCCCATTCATCGCGACAGGAAATAAAGGGCATTAGCTGATACTCACCTAGGGATGAAATTTCATCCGGAAGCACGGGACTTAAGATGAGAATCGGAAGAGCTATGCCTTGCTCACGAATTCGGATACCCTCCTGCACATTGGCGACCCCAAAAGCATCGATACCGGACTTCAGCATTCGTGAGACCACAGCCGACAGCCCATGTCCATAGGCATCGGCCTTCACCACGGCGATATAATGCACATGATCCGGTATATGGGCACGGACGCGATTGATGTTACGCTCCAGGGCATCGAGATTCACTTCTACCCAACTGCGCATCGCACGACGATCGGCTGTAGATACCGGAAACATTTCGCAAGTTTTTTTTAAAAAATTAAAATAAAAGCTATGGGATCCGATCCTTTCCGGCAATCCTTTATTTTGGCCAAAAATGGGGTGGCTGACCGGATTCGAACCGGCGACCCTCGGAACCACAATCCGATGCTCTAACCAGCTGAGCTACAGCCACCAATGAATATGCGTTACGCAATGGCTTCGTACTCTTTTGTCAAGAAAAGCATCTGATATTGACATCCTCCGTATCCTAAAGGAAGAGGATTCTCAGTTATTGCGCCAGGTATGTCCCTATTTCGCGGGGTCGGCTTACGCCAATCTCTCTACAGGTTTTAAACGGTATGCCCCGTCGTATGATGGTCATGCGTGCACTTCGAAACGGCTGTTGCAACATTTAAATTTCGCTTGGTTTTTGCGATTTCCTTCTGCCGCATATCCGCAGCGTGAGCATTTTTGGTTGGTGTATTGCGGTGCCTTATATCCCGTTATCAATAACGTAGCTTTACGGAGCGAAGGGATAATAACAATATAAGGCCAAGAAAAGTATGATTTTCCTCGCCGATGGAAACGTAAGTTTTTACCTAAAAAGAGTGAGAGTTATTCAACGATATATTTTCAAAGAAGCTCTTTGTCACATATCGCTTTCTGTGGCATTCTTTGTCTTCGTTCTTCTGTCAGGGAATGCCATACGTGATGTTCTGGAACTCGTAGCCGATGGCAGGATAAGTTTTCTCTGCAGCCTAAAATTTCTTTGCATTTTAACACCTTCTATGGCTTCTTATGCGCTGCCATTGGGCGTCCTTACGGGAACATTATTGACCTTGGGGAAATTGGCTTCCCATCGTGAAATTCTCGCCATCAAAAGTGCCGGCATCAGTCTCTTCCAAACGGCATCTCCGCTGATACTCACTGCACTCGGATTCGCCACACTGTCGCTTTTTATCAACTTCGAATACGCGCCAAGGTCCATCGCCGCCTATCGGCGTTCCCTAAGAGAAATGATCCATTTAGATCCACTGCGATGCATCAAGCCGGGCATATTTGTGCGTGAATTTCCGGGTTATATCCTCTTCTACGACCGCTATGAAAAATCTCTCCTGCAGGATTTTTATGTCTGGGAATTAGATTCCGAAGGACGCGTGATTACGGTAGCCCATGCTGAATCAGCTGATATTCAATATGATGATGATCGAGATATACTCCTGTTAAGCCTCCAGAACGGAACGGCCGAGAAACGACCCAGCGACAATCCAGAAAATTTTACCGAGCAAACCATACCAACTCTTTTTTACAAACACATGACGCTTCAACTGTCGCTCAAAAATTTACTCGCTCGTTACGGTTCGGGATCGCGAAGGCTAAAATACATGACACTTGGTGAACTTCTCCAGGAAAGACAAGTGGCTATTCAGCAGCATAATTTTTCCAAAAAAATCTCCATCCAGCTCCAGGTTCAGAAGCAAATCGTCATGGCATTTGCCATCCTCTCGATGGCACTTTTAGGCATTCCTCTCGCCATGAAGTCCAGCTATTCTCAGACGTTGATCTATGTCTCGATAGCTGTTTTTTTAGCCATGACATTTTATTTCTCCGTCATAGCCATCTCATGGCTTGAAGATGTCCCACGATGGCGTCCGGATGTCCTCGTATGGGTTCCCAACATCGTTCTTCAAGTCCTCGGGATTGTCCTTTTCAAAAAAAGTTCTCAACACTAAGGCCATCAACCCTACCCTCCTTTTCCTTCTTCACGGCATCATGGGACATAAATCGTAGCCTTATGGGACATAAAGGCCAAATTCCGATGCCTTCGATCCTCACACCATCGGCTGTCTTTAAATCCCAAAGGGATTGCTCGCACAGCGAGCGTCGAGAGATGAAAATAGTCTATTTTCATCCTCGCAAAGACAGCCCCTGCCATCAACAACTGGAGAGTGTCGTCAAATCAAGCAGTCAAAAAAAGAGATGGAGCGGACATGGAATGTCGAAACAAAAGAGCGAATATTTTTAAAGTATCGAATAGGCAGGGAACGCCATGCTTTCATTTTGAGGAACGAAATTTTTAATGATGGAACATTTTTTGTAGAATACTACCATCGTGGGGCGTTGAGATTTACGTCATGTCCTTCTGTGTGTCCTTTTCCCATTCCTTCTTTCCTTTTCTTTTTGCCGACACCCTCTAGAAAACTGGGCCGCGTATATCATAAGAAAATAAGCCATAAAAAATAAGAAATATCGTCCGGAGCTCACTTGGGCGACACACCGACACTATCCTGTTTTTCTAACGTGTCATCGATGGAAGATTGCCAAAGGAGATCCCTCGCCTTGATATTTTCCGGATCTCTATCCAAAATAAAATTAGCGACTTCCACAGCTCCGGCAAAATGACCACAGCCCAAATAAGCTTCTCCTAGACGAATGATATCCGACACTTTTCTCCGATTTTGATCGATATTTTCGATGCAGAAAACGGTCGTGTTAAAATACTCAAGTTGAATAGCCAGGCGACTCATGAGACGCCATATCATTTCCCATTTCAGATACACGTCCAGCAAAGCATCCAATGCCACGAAGCATTCCTTTTTTTTCTTCTTAAATTGAAACGAGAAAAATACCAACTTTACCAGAGATTGAAAGAGAATGACCAACTTCTGTAGCTTCGTTTTAGGAATTTCATTTTTTCTCAAATTCAGCTGCAATTGCCTGGCTTCCAGATTATCCGGATTGCGCTGTAGAAGTTCATGGCATAAAAAAATAGCATAGGACTTATCGCCGGCCGAAACTAGCTCAGCGGCCCGATGACATAACTTTTGCTCCTCTTGATCGAATAATACCTCGTCCATAATCCCGCAACGATACCCAGTTAAGCAAGTTTTATATATTTAGCGACCCATTTTTTTAACAAAATCATCGTTTCTTCGACCACAGTTTCTTCCAAAGCTTCAACCAGTAGACGTATCTTAAGTTCCGTTCCCGAATAACGTACCAAAACGCGTCCCTCACAGGCCATATGTTCCTGTAACTGCTGACAGCCCTCTTGAAATCCAACCAATTCCTCAAACGGAACCTTTTGAATGACCTTCAGGTTACAAATTTTCTGAGGGAAGAGCGCAATCTCTCTCTGCAGTTCTTTTAGGGAAACTTCTGAACGTGATAGCAGTGATAGGAACATAATGGCCGTCAACATCCCATCTCCGCAGGGAGCTATATCCTTAAAAATAATATGCCCCGAGGACTCTCCGCCAAAATTACTCCCACTGGCCAAGATCTGATTCCATACCTGCGCATCTCCCACATCGGAACGCAACACCTGGACTCCGTGATATTTTAGGGAATGATCCAGTCCCAGATTACTCACGATCGTCGCTACACATTGATGATGAGCCAAGATCCCTCTTCTTTCCAAATCTAAAGCCAATATTCCTAAAACTTGATCGCCCGGAATGCGTCGTCCCAAATCATCGCAGATGACGCAGCGATCGCCATCACCGTCGAAGGCGATGCCTAAATCGGCTTTATGTTTTAAAATCTGCTCCGACAAAAATTCCGTATGTTCGCTGCCAACGGCATCATTGATATTATATCCATTAGGTTCTCTCGCAGTATAAATGACATCGCAGCCTAAGTGCGAAAAAACTTTTTCCAAAAAATCGCTCGTCGCGCCGTTGGCCGCATCGATCACCAAGCGCTTCAAGGAACATTTTTTGGGAAGAAAATTTTGTAACCAAGCCACATACGAATCTCCAAAATACTCAGGACGTACTTTTGGGAAATGCTGCCATGATGGGCCTTTAAAATCGGAAGCGCTCAAGCTATTTTCAATTTGTTCCTCTAGAAACATCAATGCCGCATCGGGCAATTTCTGTCCGCCTGAACCCAATAATTTAAATCCATTGTCGGAGGAAGGATTATGAGAAGCGGTTATGACAACTCCGAGATCAGCCTTGAGTGCCAAGATGGCCTGCGAAACAGCCGGTGTTGGCAGGATGCCCAGGTCTAAAATATTTACCGTTTCCGACAAACCTCGGCACAAAGCATGGGTGAGACTTTCGCCTGAAAATCGGGTATCGCGGCCCACCACCAATGTCTTGGCAGCTGTTTTCCTCAAAAAAACCGTCACAGCTCGCCCCAATTGTGTCGCAAATGCCTCCGTCATGGGAAATCTACCATAAGTCCCACGAATGCCATCGGTGCCGAAATAACGCATAATTTTTATCGCAATTTAAGGGTAGCAAAGCCGAGCAGCATGAACAAAAAAGAAAGGATCCAAAACCGCACGACCAACTTGTGTTCTGAAATACCGGAAAGTTCAAAATGATGATGTAAAGGTGCCATTTTAAAAATACGTTTCCCAGCTCTCCACTTAAAAGAAGCGACCTGAAGCATCACCGATAGAGCCTCAGCGACGAATATCGCTCCCACAAGCACCAGAAGAAATGCCTGCTTCGTCAAAAAAGCTACCATTCCCACAAGGCCGCCGATGGCTAAGGAACCTGTATCGCCCATAAAAATCTCGGCCGGATAGGCATTATACCATAAGAAGGCAAGACATGATCCGATTAAAGCAGCGCATAACACGGCCAGCTCACCACTTCCAGGGACATGGCTTAAATAGAGATATTTCGCTATAAGCGCATTCCCTGTGAGATAGGCCATAACCGAAAAAAATACCACCGTCATGAGCGTACAGCCTATGGCCAGACCATCGATCCCATCGGTAAGATTGATGGCATTACTGGTACCTGACAGCACGAAAAAGAGAAATATTCCCACGATCCACCAGGGAACACCCGACCACAGAGGATGTTTTACGAAAGGAATCCATAATTCCGCATAGGAGGCTCTCCATTGCGGAGAATGCATCCACAGAACCGTTAAAACACCTAGGGTGAGGAGGGCTTGGATCGTCATTTTCGTACGGCCGGATATGCCATGACTATCCTGCCGAGAAGTTTTGAGAAAATCATCACAGAATCCCAATATAGTCAGCGCTACATAGACCCCTAAGGTCAAGCCCACCAAAGTATTCCATCGAACCCATAAAATGGCACTTCCGACCGTCGCTAAAAAAATGATCAGTCCTCCCATGGTGGGCGTATGCTCCTTATCCGCATGAAGCTCCGCCAGACGGTGCACCTCCTGCGCTGTTCTCTGAAATTGTTCCATGCGATGATGCCGTAAGCGACGGATGATCGGCTTCGCCATGAGAAATGCCATGGTAACGGATGTCAATAGAGCCATCAACATGCGAAAACTGAGGTAGCGAAATAATCGCAACGGCCCCCAATACGATTCCAACTTATAAAGAGCTTGAAGCATGAACGAGATAAAAATGATCCATAATCGGCTAACGTTAAAAGGACAAAACAGTATTGGAGAATTCATAACTCCTCGTCCATCTCAAATTTTATCTCTTGTCTTATCGCTAATAAAATAATAATTAGAGGGTTTCATGCTCTCTTAAAGTATTATGAAAACA
>JAITIW010000001.1 GCA_031279255.1 Puniceicoccales bacterium | reverse complement strand
ATCGGAGGTCTACAGAAGTGTTCTACCATTGATTTTCCTGGGAAAGTGGCCTGTGTACTCTTTACTCAGGGCTGCAATTTTCGCTGCGCGTTTTGCCATAACGGAGAACTGGTTGATCCCAAGCGCTGGGGAACTCCCATTTCCGAAGAGGAAGTATTTGCTTTTCTAGAGAAGAGAAAAAACGTACTCGATGCCGTTGTTATTTCCGGCGGAGAACCGACTTTACAAAAAGACCTGGCCGAATGGTTTCGACGCATTAAGGCCCTTGGACTGGCCACGAAACTCGATACTAACGGAACTCATCCCGATGTCCTACAATCACTGATACAGGAAAATCTTCTCGATTTTGTCGCGATGGACATCAAGAACCACCTTGGGGAAGCGGCCTACAGCAGCATCGTGGGAATTCCTGGAACTCTCTCGGCCGTAAAGCGATCCATCCAGATACTCATGACAAACTCCATAGATTACGAATTTCGAACGACATTGATCCAAGAAATGCACCGACCGGAAGATATGCTGACATTGGCCGCATCGCTTCAAGGCGCTCGGCAGTGGACATTGCAAAAATTTCGTCCCGAAAAGACATTAGATCCGCAATGGGAAGCATTTCATCCCTGGTCATTGGACGAAATAAAACAGCTGCAGACCACCCTATCGCAACGATTTTCTGAACTCAATGTCCGCTATCTGGGGTATTAAGTGGCTCATCCATCGCTTCCATTGGGTCACCTGACGGTACTTTTATCATAAATTTCCCTTATGGGATCGGATAAGCTGCTCCCCAGCGCCTTTGAGCCCTTCGGGCTCTCGCCCGCTGCGCGAGCACGCGTTTTGGGAAAAATAAAAGCTAAAAGCCTTTATTTTTTCTAAAACGCAAAGGCGGTGGGAAGGAAAGGATCGGAGATCTTGCCCGTAAAACGATAACGTCTCCCGCCATTTCAATAGCTCCTGAGTGAAACCAAAGCCTAAGTGCTAGCGCGAATACAGCGAATACCCAAAGCTTCCAATCGATCGATCATACAAACAACAGATGCTGACTGGAAATAAGCATGGACCTCCAATGCCGTTTTCTCCCCAACACCGGGAATAATTCTCAATGCTTCTAAAGAAGCCGCCATGAGCGTTCTCACATCGGGGAAGGACGAAGCCAAATCCTTTGATGTCTTTTCCCCAATACCAGGAATACCCAAGCCATGCAGGAATCTCCACAGGGAACAGCTCTTACTCTGTTCCAAATTCTGCATCACTTTTTCAGCCGTTTTAGTACCGATGCCATTGCAATTCATGAGCTGCTCATGGGAAAGTTCATACAAATCCGCTATGTTCTTCACATATCCCTTCTGACATAACTGATGCACCAAGTTATCGCCCAATCCCTCGATATGCATCGCCGACCGTGAAGCAAAATGCAAAATACGGCATTCCACTTTAGCAGAACAATCATCATTGGGACATTTCCAGGCAATTTCTCCCATCGCTCGCGATAGCAGTGCATTGCATTGGGGACATTTTCTGGGAAAAACAAATGGGATTGAAGTCGGAGACCTTCGGCTAAGAACGACTTCCGTAATAGCGGGAATCACTTCGCCGGCCTTTTCGAGCACGACGATATCTCCTTCCCGAATATCCTTTCGCTCGATTTCGGAAGCATTATGGAGGGTCGCACGCTTTACCTCTGTTCCGGCAATCCAGACTGACTTCAGTTCGGCAATCGGCGTAATGGCTCCGGAACGACCTACCTGCAATGAGATTTTTTCCAGCCGTGTTTCTACGCGCTCCGGTGCGAATTTATAGGCAAATGCCCATCGTGGCGAGTGCTGGGTTTCTCCTAAAATCCGCTGCAGAGAACGATCGTTGATCTTGAGCACCGCTCCATCCGTTGCGAAATGGAGCGTATGTCGTCGTTGATCGATGATTCCGATGCATTTCCAAATTTCTTCCAACGAATGAGCGTTCTCAAAAAATTCCACATAGGGCAATTGCCACTTTTTTAAAAAACAATAGAAATCGACCATCGTCGCAATGGACAATCCTTCACATAATCCCAGACTATGGATCCAAAGTTGTAATTTCCTCTGCTGGACAATCGATGTATCGAGCGTCTTCAAGGTTCCTGCTGCTAAATTTCTCGGATTCGCAAAAGGCTCTTCTCCTCGTTCTTCCTGTTGACGATTGATTTCCTCGAACACTTCCAATGGAATGTAGACCTCTCCCCTCAATTCTAAACGCTGAGGAGCATCCGGAAGATACACTGGCAAACCTTGGATCGTCAGGACATTTTTCGTGACATCATCCCCCTCGCGCCCATTGCCTCGCGTCAGTGCACGGATCAAGTGGCCCTCTTCATAGATGAGATTTACCGCCACGCCATCAATTTTATGCTCGACAACATACCTCAGGGCTTCCTTCCCTCCGAGAACACGGCGAATCCGCTGATCGAAAGCATCCACTTCTGAGCGATCATAGGTATTGCTGAGGCTTAGCATGGGAGAAAGGTGTGGAAATGTCGCAAAACCTTCTCGACGATCGTCACCGATTGTCTCTGATTCTAACTGCAATGCAGGATATTGCCGCCGCAATTCTTTCCATTCATGTTTGAGACAATCATACTCGAAATCGGAAATAATGGGAGCTGCATCGCGATAGTAATGTCTATCATGCTCCTCGAGCTTTTTCTTTAACGAGAAAAAATAACGCCTTATCTTTGGATTCAAAGCTTCATGCATAGCTTCATGAGAGTCATCTATCTCATTCTGGAGTATTTGGTTTCATTTACCGCCTTTGCGATAAGAAAAAATACAAAGCAGGGGCTTTTATTTTTCCTTATCGCAGCCCGCGCAGCGGGCACGAGCCCTTTGGGCTCGAAAGGCGACAAACCTCCCCATAACACAAATCTTCAATGAAGACAACATTCCATAAAACTCCATGATTCTCACTTAAACCATTTACCCTGGCGCTCCTGCCGGGACTCGAACCCGAATCGTCGGTTCCGGAGACCGATGTTCTATCCATTGAACTACAGGAGCACAAAATTTTTCCAAACCTACCAAAAAATAGCTGAAACTCTTAGTCTGTATCGTCAACGTTATTCGGGATGACATTGGGATCACATCGCATCAAAGTATTCAGATAATCTTGAAGAATCAGAACGGCCGCACCTGAATCAATTTTACCCGTCTGGCGAAAACGCTTCCAATGGGCAACATCTCTAGGCCGCATTTTGCGGTTGTTCTTAAATCGGTGAAGCGCTTCTTCACTCGTGAGCGTCTCGTCAGAACGTATGACCGGAAGGACAAATTCCTGCCCCAAATGGGTGATAAATGCATCCACTTCCTTCGCTTTAGATCCGACACTTCCATTCATGCGGAGAGGATACCCCACCACGAAGACATCCCACGGATGCGAAAGAAATACATGCCTCAAATCTTTACAAAGCGAACGATATCCGTCATTGAGAATCATTGGCAATGGCATTGCGATACCGAGTTCCGTATCGCCATGGCTAATCCCAATGCGCTTCGTGCCGTAATCAATGCCCAAGAAACGGATAATGTTAGGCATCAAGGGCAGCGATTCCAGGAAGCACTTTCCCTTCCAAGTATTCCAAACTCGCTCCCCCTCCGGTACTCATAAAGGAAATATTCGCTGCACAGCCGCTCTCATGAATGGCCTTGATGGAGTCTCCACCACCCACAATGGATGTCAAAGAAGCCCCTGCAATGGCCTTTGCTATGGCAAAAGTTCCCACATTGCAGCTCGGAATCTCGAAAATACCCATGGGACCATTCCAGAGCACTGTCTTGGAATGAACAATTTGTCGTCCAAAGAGCTCTATCGTCTGAGGACCTATATCGACCCCGCTGTAGCCAGCCGGAATTTCATCCTCTTTTACAATTTTCAGATCCCCTACGGAACGCGAAGGAAAATCGATATGAGAACTCACCACATGATCGATAGGAAATAGCATCTGAACATTTTTTCGTTTCGCCTTGGCCATGGCTTCTAGCGCCACATCTACTTTGTCCATTTCAACCAAGCTATCGCCAATGGCATGACCTAGAGCAGCCGAGAAGGTGTAGGCCATAGCTCCACCAATGAGCATACAGTCTGCTTTTTCCAACAATGCATCGATGACTGAAATCTTGTCGCTCACCTTAGCGCCACCTAAAATCACCGTCAGCGGCCTCTGGGGATGGGAAATCTTATCTCCCAAATAGGTAATTTCCTTTTCGATCAGAAACCCAGCGACGCAGGGTGACAGATGAGCCGTCACGCCGACCGTTGAAGCATGAGCCCGGTGAGCCGTCCCAAAAGCATCGTTGACATAGGCCTCAGCGCAGGAGGCCAGTTTACGAGCGAACGCGGGATCATTATCCGTTTCTCCCCGATAAAATCTCACATTTTCCAGCAAAGCTATTTCACCATCCTGCAAATTTTCCGTCACTCTTTTCACCTCTTCACCGAGACAATCATCGCAGAACAAAATGCTTTGTCCCAACAGAGTTTCCAACACTTTCGCCACAGATCTGAGTGAATATTTGGGATTTTTCTCCCCTTTAGGTCTTCCCAGATGGCTAACCAGTATGATTCGAGCGCCATTTTGAGCAAGATACCGAATCGTCGGTAGGGCCGCCACCATACGCGTTGTATCCGCTATGGCCCCATGTTCATCCAGAGGAACATTGAAATCCACGCGCACCAATACCCTTTTCCCTGATAAAGAAACATCTTTTACTGTTTTCATAAAATTCTTTCCCTTTAGACCTTTTGGAAAAACGTTAAGGAAACTTGCGATTTCCTCAAACCTGAAATGCAATCTGATGCAAAACTTTTCCCAATTTATGAACTACTATAACAAAATCCTTTGTGCAACTCATTCAAGATAATGCGTCCAATAGGATAACAAGACAATGGTACCGTTTTCAGAATCGATTTCATATATCAAGCAATACTGATAATGGGTACGCCACGAGTATTTGTTATTTTCAAAAAATGTTTCGAATAGCAGCGGTGACTGAAAAGGATCGGACAAAATGATTTCCCATAACGTAATTGCCTTATGCCAATAAGGACTCGTGAAGAGAATTCACGAGATCTTTCCTCGCCTGTTGAGAATAAGTAATCTTCCAAGTTTTCATGAAGGATGGTTCTCGATGTGCAATACCATATCGGAGATCGTATAGAATACAGGACAATCCATTCTATCAGGATATAGGATTTTTCCCGTTCTGTGGAATCGCTCAAGATACGAAGGATTTCAAGCAAGCTATCGTATTTCCGTCATGGCCACGAGGTTTTGACCATTCCTACTGGACAATGCGTACAGTATCAAAATCGGTAACCTGATGGTCTTACGAAAATCCCAACGTAGATTAACGGCACATGTATTGATCATATTTAAAAATAATATGCTTTTCACATTTACCGAGCTTCTTCGGACGGAAATCGATCACTTCACGTATTGGAGAAAGTACATAATCAGCGGGTTTCTAAACCATTTACCGCCTTTGCGGTAAGGAAAAAATGCAAAGCGGGAGCCTTCATTTTTTCTTACCGCAGCCCGCATAGCGGGCCAGAGCCCAAAGGGCTCAAAGGCGGTAAACTTGTCGGCCGATAGAATAAAAAACTCTGAAATTTCCCCAAAACAGGAAATGGTCTATACTTGGCTTATTCCCCTCACGTATCCATCTGCACAAAGGCCTCAGATCGTCTTCAACAAAACAGCCTCTAACGGAGCTGCTCCTATGGCGAAATATTTTTGTAGATCATCAGCCGAAGCGCTGAATCCGAACGTATCGATACCCATTACTCGACCTTCAAGACCCACATAGCGGTACCACGATTGAGAACAAGATGCCTCTATGGCTACTCTACGCTTACAGGACGGCGGTAAAATTTTTTCTTTTTCTTTTCGTCCTAACCGCTCAAAACGCTCCATACAGGGCATCGACACGACCCTGATATCGGCATATTTCATCCCAAGCTCCAGGGCATACTGCAATTCGCTACCGGATGCCAAAATAATCCCTCGAAGATCGGTATTTTCCTGCTTGGCGATATATGCCCCTTGCAACACACCCTGACGACGCCATCGGGAAGGAATGGATTCGAGCAGTGGCAAATCTTGCCGCGAGAAGATCAATGCCGTCGGTCCATCACGACGTTCGAGCACCGCTTGCCAAGCACCTATCGTCTCTTCGGCATCGGCCGGACGTATGACATCAAGATTCGGAATACAGCGTAGAGAGGCGAGCTGCTCGACCGGCTGATGCGTAGGGCCATCTTGACCGACCATGATCGAATCGTGGGTAAAAATATAGATAAGTGGCAAATGCGCCATAGCCGCCATGCGAATCGCCGGGCGCATATAATCGGAAAATACAAGAAATGTCGAACCTAATGGCCTCAAGAATCCGTCATAGGCAATGCCATTCATGATGCTGCCCATGGCGTGTTCCCGTACACCAAATGCCATATTCCGCCCCAGAGGATTTTGAGCTGAAAAATTTTCCGAGCCGTCGATACGATTTTTACAGGAACTGAAAAGATCGGCACTTCCCGCGATCAGCGAATTATCTCGTTCGGCCACATATTGCAAAACCTTGGCAGAGGCATTACGCGTGGCCTCATAAGTCATAGAAGGCATATCTTTTATATCAAAAGGAATAGGAGATTTTTTTTGAGACATCAAAATTTTTAATCCTTCGGCTCGCTCTGGAAAATCGTATCCCCAAGCCTCAAATTTCGCCTGCCATTGATCATATACTTCAATCTGCCGTCGCCGATGTTTTTCAAAAAAATTCCTTACGGCCTGTGGCACCGAAAATTCATCTTCCGGAAGACCTAATTGGGCACGCAGTTCTCCCGCATAAGCGATACCACTCTCTCCATGGGCTTTCGACGATCCCTCGATGGCCGCTATCCCACGGCCGATGGTCGTATGTGCCACGATGAGTTGTGGCTTATGGGTCGACTGAACGGCCTGACGGTAAGCTTGAATAATGGCCGTCATATCATGACCATCGATTTCCTGAACATCGAAACCGTAGGCTTCAAATCGCTTGACAATATCTTCGTTCTGGGAACACCCCAAAGGCCCGTCCAGAGTTACTCCATTGGCATCGTAGATGAGGAGCAGGTTATTCAAGTTCCATAAACCGGCCAACGAGCAGGCTTCTGACGATACCCCTTCTTGCATGCAGCCATCTCCGCAGATACATACGACTTTATGATCAAAAATTCCGCATGAGGACGTGTTAAATTTAGCGGCTAGCTTTTTGGCGGAGATAGCCAATCCGACAGCATTCCCAATACCTTGCCCCAACGGACCTGTACTGCATTCCACTCCGGGCGTCAGGCCGAACTCGGGATGCCCTGGTGTTTTACTATCTTTTTGACGAAAAGTACGCAGATCGGTGAGGGTCACATCAAACCCTGCCAAATGGAGCCAAGCGTAAAGCCATGCACTGGCATGTCCTGCGGAAAGCACAAGACGGTCGCGATGAAGCCAACGTGGTTCCAAAGGATTATAGTGCAACAGATGGCCCCAAAGAGCGGCCCCTAGCTCCGCTAATCCTAAGGCTGTCCCTAAATGCCCCGATTTCGCGGTTGCGACCATATCGACGACAAGCGCGCGAGAAGCATTGGCCGTAAGCTGCAGCGCAGGATCGTAAGCTTCTTTCATGATGCAGCGGATGGAAGAGCTGTTTCAGATTCCGGTGAACCTATCAAAGCGATCATTTCAGAAAAATTTAAAAACAAAGCTTTGTTCCGCAAAGCATCTTCAATGCTCGCGCGATTGATCTTCTTACCCACTTTCTCATCTGCTTCGCAGAGAATAATTTTTACATTACGTCCGGAGCAAAATCGGATGGTCTTCCGCAGAGCCTGCAAGCCAGTGGCATCGATAAAAGGAACATCCTTCAGGCGTAATAAAAGAAAACGAATATCGGCCTGTATATCTTTCATCGCGCGCTCGAAGGTCTCCACGGCACCAAAGAAAAAAGGGCCATGAATCTCGTAAACCATCATGCCTTCTGGAAGATGTTCCTGGTCTGGTGATGGATCGGAAGTCGTAGCTGCGTAGCCATGGAGATGAAAAGTACGCGACATACGCGTCATAAAAATGAAAGTCGACAGAAGCACTCCGATGTTAACGGCCACCACTAAATCGCTGAAAATAGTCAGGAAAAATGTCAAGAAAAGTACGCAATTGTCCGACGTTGGCAGATGCCGTATCGAAAACAAAAATCGTGGAATATCGCTCATGTTATAGGCGACGACAAATAAAATAGCCGACAGAGTCGCTAACGGTATATACTGTGCCAATGGTGCTAGGCACACGATGATGAGGATGAGTGCAATGGAATGCACAATGCCCATTAGGGGAGAATTTCCGCCAGAACGAATACCGGCGACGGAACGCGCGATAGAGCCCGTAGCGGCAATGCCACCCAACAGAGGAGATGCGATATTGGCAATCCCCTGTCCGATCAGCTCCTGATTGGAATCATGCCGAGTGCCGCACATACCGTCGATCACCATAGCTGATAACAAGGACTCGATGGCTCCCAATAGTGCCACGGTAAATGCCGGCCCGATCAGTTCCATGATGCTGGAAAAGGATACCAAAGGTAGGCCTATCTTTGGCCATGACTGCGAAATGCCTCCAAAGACATTTCCGATCGTCCTGACGGATTCAAAACGTCCGAAAAACTGAAGGCATATGCCGAAACCGAGCGCCACCAATGGTGCTGGTATTTTTTTCAAATACTTATGGCTATAGATCATGATGAGCAGACTGGCCATACCTATAAACATAGCGGAAGGCGTTATGGTGGGAAATGCCCTTATGATAAGTCCCAGACGTTCATGGAAATGGCATGCCACCTGAGGCATATCCAAACCAAAAAATTCCTTCCATTGCCCTACCCACATCACAATGGCAATTCCCGATGTAAACCCCATAATGACCGGTTCCGGTATGAATTTAATAATACTTCCTAAGCGCAATAAACCCATCAGCAAGAGGATAATCCCGGCCATAAAACAGGATAACTGCAGACCTTCGAAGCCATATTTGGCATGGATCGAGGCGAGGACGATGATGAAAGCACTGGTTGGGCCCGTGATTTGCGTACGACAACCTCCGAACAATGCCACACATAGGCTGGCGATAATGGCCGTATGGAGCCCTTGTGCCGGATCGACTCCTGACGCGATCGCAAATGCCATCGACAGAGGAACAGCGATAACACTCACGACTAAACCGGACAAAATATTCTGTTGCCAATAGCGTGGATGCAAAAGTCCAGTCCTTGCCGCTTCAACAATTGCGATCATACGAGATACTTACCTTTCCATATTATAGGGTTTTTTAAAGAAAAGGAAAGTCTCCTTCTGTTTGTTTGAAACAGAAAGCCAAGACAAATCTCTTACTTGACACCTCATCACGGTTTTTCTTCTTAAACCTCCCTGTCATCTATAGCGGGACGTAGCTCAGCCTGGTAGAGCGCATGCTTTGGGAGCATGATGTCATCGGTTCGAATCCGGTCGTCCCGACCAGGAACTATACTCCTCAACTATACAATACCAAGCTTGTTCTCGACAAGAACCCCGACCAGTCTGAGATTCTTCTCTGCAATAATAATGCTTCCAGGAAATCTTCACTTTTTTATAAAAATGCTCTCGGTATTTATCCCTTTCGCGTTTTCTTAAGAGACTGATAGAGCGAGTTCAAAAAAAATTTTCAGCCTAGATTTCTTCAATCTGTTTCAGCCTAGGAGTATTTTTCATCGTTGATTTTTATCGGTCTCTTTACCCAAGTGTCGACCTTTCTTCAAGTGCAAAGGATTCTCTCTCAGCGTTGATCTTTCAACGGTTTCTTTCCTCGCCTTTGCGCTAAGAAAAAAATGAAAGCTTTTGCTTTGCATTTTTCCCTTATCGCTGCCCGCGCAGCGGGCCAGAGCCCGAAGGGCTCAAAGGCGGTAAAAGCAAATCCGAAGATCAGGAGATGGAAAACCAAAACTCATCTTCTTTTGGTACGGACACACAAATAATTCTGGTGTCAATAAATAGAAGCCACGTTTCTTTTCTGCACTCGAGCCACGCCGAGCTTGGTATAGTCGATTGGAGAGGTATTTTTACGATTTCCAAAGAATCTTTCGGCGGTGATCAGGCAGTGGTAACATCTCCAATATCTAGACCATCAACGACGACACCTGGGCTATCAAGTGGTAGGGCAAGCTATTCCACTTCCAAAACAAAGCTCAGGCTGTTGGTTGGGATAGCCGTTTTCTAGTTCTTCTATTCGCAAACCGTATGAAAATCCCATTTCTAAAAAACTTCCTCTCATTACTAACGATCGTCCTGTCTTTAACTAAAGAAATTTCTTAACAAACAGTAAGGAGAAGAACTTTTAAATCCTCCGCTTAAAGGATAAAGCTACAAATCCGGAATGGCTTGAATGAGTTGCTGCGTATAGGAATCTCGCGGATGGTAACAGACTTCTTCCGTCGTGCCACTCTCTACCATTTTCCCGGCATTGAGTACACATATGAATTCACACATACGCTCCACAAC
>JAITIW010000061.1 GCA_031279255.1 Puniceicoccales bacterium | reverse complement strand
CATTTGACCGATAGACCAGAGACTCAACCAATATCTCGCTCCTCCCGCAATCTCGCCATTCCTCTTAAATTCTGTTATCCTTTTGGGTGAAAGACTTCTTGATAAATATTTAATTATTGTTACAAGGGCTAGGCTTTTAAGTTGGTAGAGAGCGGACACTCAGTCGGCAAATTGGACACACTCGGCCGATAGACTGAAGACTCGACTGGCGCCTTGCCCCTTCTGCCGCTATTCTTCCCAAAAACTTCATCATCCTTGTCTAAGTGTAAAATTTCTTGATAAATATTTTTTGGCAAGTGCTTGGTCATTGTTATTAATGCGACGAAGGTGTAGGGTATGAAATTCGAAACTCTTTGGGCCGGCAGATCGGGTATTTCTTCAGCAATGCACTCATCAATGATGAAGTTTTATTTCTTCTTGATATGGTTTAGGTGAAGCCTCCCATCTGGAGCTCGTAGCCGGCCATGGAAAGGAATTATCTTGGGGTTCTTGGAGAGGAATTGTCTTGCTAAGCCCCAATGGGCCTCTAGCTTCGAAAAAGTTCCTGTCACGGTGGGGTATCCAAGTGGCTAAAGGATGCAGACTGTAAATCTGTCGGGTTTTCCCTTCGAGCGTTCGAATCGCTCCCCCACCACCAGTTAGGATGGTTTCTATTTTCGCTTTTTCGAAGAAAGTTTTATTCTCCTAGGAAGGAAATTCATCCAATGCCGCTATGCGACGTACGTGCATCGGGCCATCGTGAAACTGTAAAGTAAATTCATCACCAATGGCCACGGAATGGCGGTTTTTGATGATACTTCCTTTAGAATTTTGTGCGATGAGAAAGCCATGACGAAGGTGACGGAAGAGGTCATAACCATCGAGGCATTTTTGTAGGTCGGACAAATATTGCTTTTTGGGCTGTAAGCTGGAGAGGAATTTCTCATGAAGCTGAAGCCGCAGACTTTTCAAGCTCTGGCGTTTGCTTTCGATATATCGTATAGGAGATGCGGATTCGAAGTGCTGTTCGGACCGCATTAGGCGATAACGCTGTTGCAAGAACCAGGATTGGCATGTCGCAATGATGCTTTGCTTTAGAAATTCCTGTCGCTGGAGGATATTTTGATAATGTGTCGCGATGATCTCGGCCGCAGCGGAGGGTGTTTCAGCGCGCAGATCAGCTGTAAAATCGGCTAGAGTAAAGTCCGTCTCGTGGCCGATGGCGGAAATAATGGGCTTGTGGCATGTGGCTATCCGGTGGATGAGGGCTTCGGAATTGAAGGTCCAGAGGTCTTCTAAACTACCTCCGCCGCGGGCGAGGACAATGAGATCGGCTTGCGAGGTCTCGGCTCGGTCTAGTCCGTGTAAAAAATCCTGAACGGAATCGTTTCCTTGGACTCGGCAGGGGAAAATCGTAACTTCGCCATGCCAGTTTTTACGGCGTAAGATCTGAAGAAAATCCTGCAAAGCAGCTCCGGTGAGAGAACTGAGAATGGCAATGTGTCGCGCGGCGGCTGGTATTGGACGTTTGCGGTGGGGCTCGAAAAGGCCTTCCCGTTGGCATTTTTCCTTGAGCCGTTGGAATTCAGTTTCCAGTGACCCGATCCCGTCGGGCAATATGTGGCGGGCGATCCATTGGTATTGTCCGCGAGGGGCGTAGATCTCCAATTGGCCGTAGCAGAGGATGGATTGGCCATTTTCGAGCCGAGAGGAGAGATGGAGAGCCTCTCCGCGGAACAGGACGCAGGTAATTTGGCTCTGGTCATCTTTGAGTGTGAAGTAGAAATGTCCGGAATTCTGTTGCTTGAGGTTTGAGATCTCGCCGCGAATCCAGAGCATGGGAATGTGAGTGTGGAGGAGATTTTCGATGCGCTGGGTCAGGAAGGAGATGCTGTAGATTTGGTCGGTGGACCAGGTATCGGGAGGAGTGATTAGCGATGCATTCATGAGTCATCAGTATATGAGCTTCGGACGTTCGACAATCCTAGATCATGGAGAGTTATTTGTTCTTCTTCAGTTTGGGGCTGTCTTTGCAGCACCGAACCTGAAAATTTTTTCAGGTTCGGCGCTGTGGCCCGCTTCGCGGGCGATCCCGAAGGGATCCAAAGACAGCATCAAAAAAGCTCCGAACGGATCCGTAGAGGCTTATGACCCATAAACTTAAAATTTCATTCTGAAGGACGAATTCATTTGCCTTATGAGTTGGGTAGCATATCTTACGAAAAAGTAGGAAATAAAATACCGCATGGAGAGTTCTTTTTTAAAGCAACAGGATCACGATGTATGGGCTTGGATCCAGAAGGAATTGTATCGGCAAAATGAGGGTATTGAACTGATTGCTTCAGAAAATTTCGTCTCACCGGCGGTACTGGAGGCCGTTGGTAGCATCTTGACCCATAAATACGCCGAAGGATATCCTCAAAAACGTTATTACGGTGGTTGTGAATATGTGGATGCGATCGAAAATTTGGCCATCGAGCGTGCCAAGCGATTATTTGGAGCCGAACATGTGAATGTTCAGCCTCACTCGGGAACACAGGCCAATCTGGCCGTCTATACGGCTGTGTTGAAACCCGGAGATAAGATTCTGACACTTTCGCTCGAAAATGGCGGACATTTGACGCATGGGCATGCCAAGAACCTCAGCGGTATGTTGTATCAGGTATTTCACTACGACATCGATCCTCAAACTGCCGCCATCGATTACGAATCCTTGGAGGAAATCGCTCTTCGCGAACGACCACGTCTCATCACCATCGGAGCATCGGCCTATGCCAAGATCATCGATTTCAAGAGAGTAGGGGAGATTGCCAGAGCCTCGGGAGCGTGGATGTTGGCCGATATCGCTCATATTGCCGGATTGGTGGTAGCTGGATTACATCCTTCGCCGGTACCCTATGCCGATTTTGTCACGACGACGACCCACAAGACCCTTCGTGGGCCACGGGGAGGAATGATTATGTGTCGAGCATCCTGGGCCAAGGCGATCGACAGTTCCGTATTTCCGGGAAATCAAGGCGGCCCTCTGATGCATGTCATAGCAGGGAAAGCCGTTTGTTTTGGCGAGGCCTTGCGGCCAGAATTTAAGATCTATCAGGAGCAAATTTTAAAAAATGCCCGTGTACTGGCGGAGGAGTTGCAAAAATATGGCCTGAGTATCGTTGGAGGTATGACGGAAAATCATCTGATGTTGGTGGATTTGAGGCCGACATTTCCGGAATTGAGTGGCCGGGAAGCGGCTCGTATCTTAGAGCAAGCAGGTATTACGACCAATCACAATACCGTTCCGAGAGAAACGCGAAATCCTTTCCAGGCAAGTGGACTGCGTTTAGGTACACCCGCCGTGACGACTCGTGGTATGGGAACATCGGAGATGAGATCCATCGCTTTATGGATACAAAAACTACTCTTTTCGCCCAATGACAACGCCCTGCAAGTAAGTATTCGTGCGGAAGTGCAGGAGCTTTGTCAAAAATTTCCATTGAAGTATTGATAAAAGTATGAACGTTTCTTGGCAGCGGATGCCCCGCTGGCGGAGTCTCAAAATTATCTTCCGCGCTGTTTCAGCTTTACTTTCAGCGAACGCTTCGGTGAACACTTTGTCATATGCCTCCTGCTCTTCAGGAGTGCAATGATTCATCTTTTTCGTTATTCTCTGTGAGAATCTGCTCCACTTTCTCAGGGGATAATCCGGCCGCTGTGGCAATGATCTTCTTATCGACTCCTTGCTGGTGGAGTTTCATCACCATCTCACGCTTCTCTTCGGCTCTACCTTCCTTCTTGGCATCGGATATACTGGTGGCGATGGCACTGGCATTCATATCACGAACATCATACCTCTCTTGCTCTTCTGGGGAATATTTGAATTGCTCCAAAACACCGAAGGCCTTGCCGAGGACGGGGCATTC
>JAITIW010000045.1 GCA_031279255.1 Puniceicoccales bacterium | reverse complement strand
GTAAAAACAAGAAACCCAATTGGGTGCAGGGCCCGGATTTGAACCGGGGACCTTCAGGTTATGAGCCTGACGAGCTACCAGACTGCTCCACCCTGCGATATACAACAAGGCGCATTAGATAAGCGCCATTGTGGCCGTCAATGAAAAAACATCGCTCATGAAAAGCAGCTGCTGTCCTGATTTCAAAAAATTGGGAAAAGTAAGGAAAGATTTCAGTAAGTTCATAAATAATCTCAATAGTATCAATAATAATATATGTTATGATCCTTATTTTTGAGCAGATGTTTTCAAAAAATCGAAAAAATGTGGCTTGCCTTGTGGATGTTGCCTGTTATGCGCAATGGCTCTTTTATCTTCTCATTTCTTACCCTATCTATTATGAAAATTAAGCTTCTTACTTTATGTTTGTTGACGGTATGTTTATCGGGTTGTGTTACGTAGAAACAGAGCTTTCTGTGATTCGAAAACGTTTAAATGATCCCAACTTATCTGAATTTGAGCGAGATCATCTTCTCACTCGTCAAGATTTTTGGGTCTTTATCGATCAAGGTTGCTTATCAGGTGATGCCTCTTATATGGCTAATCTTATACGTCAACTCAGGTATGATCCTGATAATCCTGAACTCAACGAGAAACTTCTTCTGGCTCGGCGTGATGCCTTTAACAGAAGGGATAAAAAAATGGAAAGAGACAAAAAAGATTTTGTGGAATTCATGAATAATCTCTTAACAGTATCAGTAATAGTATAAGTATACGTCATGATCCTTATTTTTGAGCAGATGTTTTCAAAAAATCGAAAAAATGTGGCTTGCTTTGCGGACGTTGCCTGTTTATAAAAAGGGTCCTATGGATTATAGAACAATTTCTCTGTCTCTGCTGTGTCTGGCGTTATGTGCTTGTGCTACGACGGAAGTACGCGTGATCGAAAATCGATTGAAAGATCCTCTGCTGACGGTAACCGAACGCGAAAATCTTCTGGAAAGAAAAGAGGCCATTGCTTTGGAACGCGAAGGTTTCCGCAAGGGCGATGCCGCTTATGTGGCTCATATTCTGTCTCAGCTGCGGAGAGATCCCAATAATCCCGAATTGGAAGAAAAGCTCCACAAAGCGAGGCGCGATGCCTACAACGAGAAGAAAAAGACAGGCTGGATCCCGTTTTTTAGAAAGTAGGAGAGGTCGTGGCGGCGTCGGTCATAGAGTTTTTTCGTACCATAAAAAAGAGAATAGCAAAATTTGCCACTTCGCATTAAAACTTGGGTTTTATCTTGGTGAGCCTCTTTGCGTACTATAAGTCCATGATCTGTGTGGCATAGTTGTGGTCGTTTTTGAAATAGGAAGTTATGATGGCCTCAGCCATGTGACTTTTTAGCCTAGCTGGAAAGAATTACACTGCTTCTAAGCGAAAGGCAGGTTTTTGTATTAGGTTTAGATTTTCGCTTGGTCCCTGCTTCTTCTTAATACGGTTTCCACGCTGCTGTGGCGGAAATGGTTTGGTCGTACCGTTTATGATGGACGACACGGCCTAAGAAGCTCCTAGAGTGGGCCGTCAAAACCAGGCCCCTTTCCATCTTATTCTGCAATTCATCTGATAGGTCTGTCTCCTATATGTCCTTTTGTCAATTTCCCCTCTCCTTTCTTCTTTTTTCCTCTTTGTCAAACTCGTTGTTTAACGACACTATCTGGTGTCGCTTCAGCTCTTTCATCTTCAGAAAAGAGGGGCCATTGATTCTAAAGATACAATCCTTAAGTAGTGAGGTTTTCAGGCGTTGGTATTTATTAGGCATTAGAGCGCTGGTCTTTTGGGCTCACCTTTTGTTCTTAGGTTGTATTTTTCAAGTGCTGAGCTTTTCGCTAACTCGTTCATTTCGAGCATTGGGACTCTTGCCAGTCGCTAGTCTTTTTGCCCGCCTTTACGATAAAGAAAAAATGAAAGCTTTGGCTTTGTATTTTTTCTGTTACCGCCAGCCCGCGCAGCGGGCCAGAGCCCAAAGGGCTCAAAGGCGGGCAAAGGAATGATTCTTTGGCGTATTAAGAATATTCCCAAAATGAGAATGAGATTTTTTTTAAAAGATCAGTGTATTTTTGCAAAAAATCCCTTATAAGGTCCAACCGGAGATAGGTACGGTGGTGATATTTGAGGTGATAATGGTGGCTTGGTTGGATTTTCTGGTAGTGACAACGTCAAATATTTTCGTCCCTCATCGGAGAGAATGAATTACTGACTTTCCTCGCTGAATATTCCCAGCCATGATATTCGTCTTCGACTCCATTTCTTTTCTCTATCCTTCTTTAGGGAAATTCAAATAAAAAAGTTGGCTGTCGCGAAGAATAGGCAGAAATTTGTTACTCCGCATCAGAGTCTGGATTTTCGTCATGAACGAGGCCCTTCTCCCGCAATAAATCCATGATCCGCGCGGCACGGTTATAACCGATTTTGAGCTTGCGCTGAAGAAAAGAAGTGGAAGCATGTTGATGAGAGCGTATGATATCGAGCGCCTGCGGAATGAGCTCGTCTTCCCATTCTTCATCATCCGATAGGTCGCCATCGCTGCCGAGCTCGATCTGATCCTGAACTTCCTTGGCGTACATCGGCTCTCCATTCTTTTGGCGCAGAAATTCGACGATATGTGTAATTTCTTCATCGGAAACCAAGGCTCCTTGCGCGCGTAACATACCCAAAGGCCCCGGTGTCGAGACTAGCATATCGCCATAGCCCAGTAGCATTTCCGCTCCACCGGTATCGAGGATCGTCCGACTATCGACTTTGGAAGCAACTTTAAAGGCGATGCGGCAAGGAAGATTGGCCTTGATAATGCCAGTAATGACATTGACCGATGGCCGTTGCGTCGCGAGAATGAGGTGAATGCCCGCTGCCCGTGCGAGCTGAGCTAAGCGAGCAATACCGGTCTCAATGTCGGCCGGTGCGACCATCATCAGATCAGCAATTTCATCGATGATACAGACAATATAGGGAAGTTTTTTATCAGGAAGAGCCGTGGCGGAAACTTCCTTTGCATCGATTTGGTTCATCGCCTGGCGTTCTTCGGCCGAAAGTTCTTGATCGAGGGCATCAGCCGCTTCCTGGGCCTCTTGGTTCTTGAGAATCTTAGCATTAAATCCCGCAATATTCCGCACGCCGACTTTGGCAAAAATATGATAGCGATGTTCCATTTCGCTGATCAACCATTTAAGAGCATTGGGGACTTTTTTCGGGTCCGTGACGACCGGAATGAGCATGTGTGGCAGCTGATTGTAGCACTGCATCTCCACGATTTTGGGATCGACCATGATGAAGCGTAGGTCATCAGGAGTGGCGTGGTAGAGAAGTGAAGCGATGATGGCATTGAGGCATACGGTTTTCCCGGCACCGGTCGCACCGGCAATGAGCAAGTGCGGCATGCGCGCCAGGTCTTGAATCAGAGGTTCACCGGTGACGTTACGCCCAAGAACGACGGGAATATCGGCCTTATTCTGTAGCCAATCCGATGAGCAGAGGATTTCTCGGAGGCGGACGATAATGGCATTGCGATTGGGAATCTCTATGCCGACACAGGCTTTCCCGGGAACAGGTGCTAGGATGCGTACCGAACGTGCCGCTAAATTCAGAGCGATGTTTTTGTCTAAGCTCAGAATCTTTTCGACGCGAACACCGACTTCCGGCGTGACGTCATAGCGCGTGATGACAGGTCCGCGATGGATTTCGCCAGCCCGGACTGTAACGCCAAATTGTGCCAATGTCTGTACTAATTTCTCGGCGATGTCGGAGTAATCTTCCGAAGGAAGCATATTCGTATCGCCCTTTTCGAGGAGATCAATGGAAGGAAAGATGTAATTGCCACAGCGGTGCGGCATGCCATGCCTCAGAGAAGAAGGTGAGGAAATATCTTTTTCGCTCTTGCGAATAGGCTGTTCGGAAAAAGAAGAGCCTGTGGAATTTGATTTGGCCGTAGCAGTGGCGGAAGCTTTGCGTTCCGTTGTTTTTTCCTGGGAAGAAGTATGAAATGATAAACATCGAAAGAGTTTTCGAATAATACTCAGGATCAGGCGGATGCAAAAATAAATCACGCGTCCTAGATATCCGCAGCCATGGACGATCTGTACACCTCGTCTGTGAAAAATGTGGTATACGGAAGATTCTCGGGAGAAAATAAGCCAACAGGAAATGATGGCCAGAGGGAAAAAAAGGGCCCATGTGCCGACATTTCCCAAAGAGCGGAAACAATAGGGACCGCAAAAATGTCCGAGTATGCCTCCTAGGCCGGCACTGAGATGCGTCTTGAACCATGATGGAGATGCGAGAGAATAGGCGTGTTCGTACAATGCTCCGAGTATAGAGACAGAGGATAAGACAGCTGATGTCGCCACGTGCCGTATCCATCCCCAGGATTGTCCACAGGTCAGAAAGGGTCGAAGTCCATACCAAAGGCCAATGATGATGAGCAATGGCCAGCCGAGACCTAGAATCCTGAGGCCCCAAAAGGAAGTCCAGGTACCCCATGTCCCCACGAGATTTTCGTGCAGATGCTGTGTGGCAGTTGTGACTAACGAACACTGTTGGGGATGAAATTCTATGAAGGCAATCCCTCCTAAAATGGCCATGAGGAGAACAAAGCCGCTCCAGAGTAGACGTCTTACGATTCGGTATGCAGTATTGTGCTCTTTTTCTTTTGGAGGTGATCCTTTCACGATATAATGGGGAATGCAGGATTTCGTTTAGCTGTCAAATACGATAGCTCGATTTTGCTTCAAAATGATCGGTTTATTCTTGAATGGCCTAGGAAAATGAATTCCGTGCACGCCATTGTCCATTTCAGCGGGGGATTAGCTCAGTTGGTTAGAGCGCTTGCATGACACGCAAGAGGTCACTGGTTCGAGTCCAGTATCTCCCACCAGAAAGTTTGGGAAAAAGAAAATTTGGTCTTTCTCGTAGAACGACTCTGAGAGCTGCTACGGAGAAGAAATGAATTTGGTAAAATTACCACGTTATTAGACATTGAAAAATTGCCTTATCTTGTTGCGTGCCACCGATTCAAATCGGAGAAAGACAATCCGTGACAGGAGAAAGATTCCCCCGATGAAGGCGAGAAAGAAGATCGGACTTCGGAAAGGGATGGCGCAGCCGATATAGGAGCAAAATGTCGCTATGGATAATTGGATAGGAAAATGGATGAGATAACTGGCGTAGGTAAGATTCCCCAATGCCTCCACTAGTTTTTGATGCCGCTCTGGAATTCGGATGTACTCCAGGATAATATAGAAGGCGACAGCGGACAGGATGAGAAAACGGAATCGTTGATCGGCGTATGCTATGGCCATGCAAAGGAATACTTCGACGGCTAAGAGAAGGAATGACCATGAATATTTTCTTTTTTGTTCCGGTGGAATACCGGTGAAAAAATCCTGAACACAGGTTATCACCCCACCGGTATAGAAGAACAGCGTACACCAGAAAATGTCTCTGTATCCTGAGGCCAGCAATAGGCACAGCGCTGATCCCAGGATTGCGAGAGTCGATAAGATCGATGAGCCGATGAAACGCATGTGAAGAAAAAAGACAAAATAGACAATAATTTCCACTGACACAGACCAGATGGGTTCATTGAAACTAGAAACCGTATTAGGGAACCAATGGCTGGCCATGAAGAGTTGCAAAATGAAATATTTGACGGAATTACTCTGATAGATGAAAAAATTTCCATTTTTTAGGAAGAAAAGAGGCTGTAAAAGGGCAACGATGATGAGCGTCACGATGTGCAGCGGATAGAGCCTGGCGATGCGTCGTAGAAAAAATTTCCTGAAATCGACGTTGCGGTTGGCAATGCTGTCTCGATATTGCCTGAAAAATATGTAGCCACTGATCATCCAGAAGACCTGTACCCCGTAGTATCCTTTCGTGAAAAAGGGATAGAACCAATAATAGAAGGGCTGCTGTAGCCTGTTGACGCCTTCGATGCCGTATAGGAAGTGAGCATAGTGCCACAACAGTACGGCGAATGCGCACAAGAAGCGTAAAAGCTCGATGTTATAAAATTTCTCCTGTTTTGTCATCGCCCTCCTGATGTGGAAGCCTTTTACAGCGAAGCTTTTATCTGTCAATGCAAATGGGAAAATTCGAAAAACATGCCAATGCCATGATCCATCCGTGAGAAATGCCGGGAAAATATACCTACCGAGTTCCTTAATGGCGCGGTTCGGGAGATTCGGCGTAATTTTTTTACTTGTGCTTCAGATGAGTCGAGTGATAGCGGTGACGGCTGACCGCCTTTGAGCCCTTCGGGCTCGCCCGCGTAGCGGGCTGGCAGCCTGGGAAAAATGAAAGCCGCAGGGCCTTCATTTTTTTCTAGGCTGCAAAGGCGGTGGGGGCATTGGAGCCGGAGCATCGAGGTCAGGGCGTTAGGATATTCCGACGACTTATAGAGTATTTGGGACATTTCGATGACTTAGAAGGAGCCTTCGAGGGCTCTTAAAAGGAAGAGCCTGCTTCGCTAACCGAAAACAAGGAACGATGAGCCTTGAAAACTACTTTATGATTCAATTTTAAGCTCTATGAAGAGAATAGCTTGTCCTGTGCTACTCTTCCGAGGATAGGGCAGAAGAATGGCAGGAAGCCATACGATGTCTTTCTCTAGAGTTTGATACTCAGCCAACTGGAGATGAGGAAACACTCACTCCTAAAAGTTGCTTGAGGACAAAGGGTTAAGCTCTATAAAAGGGAGAAGTTTATCTTGGAGCCGCTGTCTTGTGCTATTTTCTCCGATGACAGACGCAGAGATGGTAGGAAATCATAAAGTACTTTCTCCAGAGCCTGAGCATCTCCCAAGATGGCGATTTCAATGCGGAGGTAATAGAGAGGAGCTGTAAAGGGAAAATCTTTGCGAATACGGACAGAATCCTTCTCCGTCGTGATGATGGCGTCGATGGGGTGTAATCGAGCACAGCGGTCGAAGCGCTCTAGATCATCTTGCGTGAAGGGATGATGATCCGAAAATCGCTGATGATAGGTGATGTGAGCTCCTAATTCTCTTAAAAAGTGTTCAAAGCTGTCAGGACGAGCGATACCGCTCAGTATGGCCACGTGTTTCCCTACGATCCATTGTAGCCATTCCTGATGACCGTCGGAATGTCGTACAAAGTATTTTGGCCTGTGACAGCATTCCATAATGGGTGCATGAGAATTATAGGCCCTGAGGCGCCGATAGAGAGCCTCATCGGGACAGCCATCCGATTTGGTCAACAGGATACAGGAAGCTCGCCGAATGTGCTGCAGTGGTTCCCGTAAAATACCTCTGGGCAAGAGGTACTGCTGGTCGATGTTCTGGGTCTTGTCGATGAGAATGCAGTAGAAGTGACCCTTTAGGGGAAGATATTGCATGCCATCATCCAGCAAAAGAACATCTGATTTGAATCGACGTATGGCGTATTGACCCGCCATGACACGATTTTTATCGACCAAAACACTGACACCGGGAAGATTTTGAGCCAACATATAAGGTTCATCTCCGGCATCAATCGCCGAACAATGGAGCTGTTTCCCATCGCTCACCACTCTCGGTATTTTGGGACTTTGTCGCCTCAGCCATTGCCAGCATCGCGATAAAAATGGCTCTTGGCGGCTTTTGTAGCCGCGGCTCAGTATGGTTACGCGCCGTCCATTAGCATGGAGAAAGCGCGCGATGTGCTCTGTGATGGGTGTTTTCCCGGTACCGCCAACGGTGAGATTACCTACGACGATTACGGGACAACCCAATGTGGTGGAATAGTAGTAACGGTGTTGATAAAGCCATAATCGCCACGCCACGATCCAGTGAAAGAGAAAGGATAGGGGATAGAGAAAAGCTGCTAAGCACTTGGCTTTACGATCATGTCTTCGGTCGTAGAGCACATCCGATATGAAGACTTCCCAGCGCTCAAGGCGACAACTCCAACGTTTTTTCTGGCGCTGGAGACTATAGCGTATGCGTCTTAAAGTTCGCAACATGGTTAGGATAATCTGGAGGATGAGCTGTAGCGAAAGAATTGTTCCAGGATACTTTCTGTATGATCATGAAAGCGGATGATCTGAAAAAATATTTCTATCAATTGTTTCTGGAAATCGAGCAATGTGGCGAAGGAAAAATGTACCACATCTTGGACGATGCGGGAAAGGTACCAAAAATTTTGCTGAAAGATCTGGAAGCTATTCTTTTCCTTTTGAGGAAAAAGTGAAGCATATGAAGCTGAGAAATTCTCCCATTCCGCTTTGGAAAGGCGTTGTCCTTTGAACGACAACGCGCCCGTATCTAGGCCATATCGCAACATCAGCATCAGGCGGTTACGATATTGCAGGGCACTGAGTAGTGGTCGCGCTTCGTGGTAAGTGGTAAAATAGTGTTGGAGTGCCTGAACGGCCTTTTCTAAATCAGCGGCGTAAAAGAGATCCACAACTTCGAAGAATTCACCGGGAATGAGCTCCGGTACGAGTTCTTTAACTTCCTGTGCCGTGATATGGCCATCCGTACCACCATAGAGTGAAAGTTTCTCAATTTCTTGAGCAAGAGATTGTTTTGAAAAGCCTACGCGACAACAGAGCAGCTCCATGGCTTCCTCTTCCATCGTGACGTGATGCAATTGTCCGGTACGGCGTATCCATGGCAGGACCTCTGGGAATGTCTTGGCTTCCGGAAAAAATTCAGAATGACCAAGGGCAACAAGTTGTTTGACTATCTTAGTCCGTCGATCAACGGGACAGGCCGACCAAATGCAAATATCTTCGGAAGAATTTTTCCACTGTTCCAAGAAGGTTTCGATGAGCTCATGGACTCTTTCGGAGCGGCCCGTTGGGCTATCGGCCAGGAAATGAATATGGCGCAGCCAAAAGACACGGCGATGGGAAAAGAGATCGAGATTTTGCATGGCATTTTGGAGTTCCTGAAGGCAGCGCTCGACATCGGATATCGTCGTCCCTTGCAGTTGAAAAATTTCCAGTACGTAGGAATCGGCCGTCAGAGTATCGATCCACTCCTCAGCACGTTGCTGTACCGCATAGGCATCATGGCCATAAAAGAAATAGAAGCGATCATCGACCGTCATATGTTTTTCATAAAATGCATGAAGGATGAGTGACCATCGGAATCAATGACAGAACCCCTGCTAATGTTTTTCTTGTTTGTCTATGGCGTTATTTTTTTCAGGCGGATTGACGACACCTCCGGAAATGATCATCTTTATTCCGTCCGTGACGCTCATATCGAGCTCAATAATATCTTTCCTGGGTATGAGTAGAAGGAATCCCGTCGTAGGATTCGGAGTCGTGGGCAGGAAAATATTGACGACTTCTTCACGCGTCTTGTTTTGTACTTCACCTTGGGTTTCACTGGTCAGAAAGCCTATGGCATAGCACCCTTTATGAGGAAATTCTATGAGGACAGCTTTATTGAAAACCGAAGCACTGTTCTGGCGGAATGTATCGACGATTTGTTTAATCGTTTTGTAAATAATATTGATAAAGGGAAGTTTTGCAATCATTAACTCAAAGAGTTGGATCATCCATCGGCCGAACATGTAAGTCGACAGATAGCCGAGTTCGGCGATGAGCAGGGCAAAGAGGAGAATGGTCGTGATGTAAATTCCTATGGCAAAGGCGCCATTTTGGGGTACGGTCACGTGGAAGATCCTGAGTAAGAGATGACAGAGCGGTAGCCCGATGTTGCTCAGTAAAAAATCGACGATAAAGATCGTGACGACGATGGGCAGTAGGACGAAGATGCCCGTCAAGAAAGCATTGCGCAGAGATTTAAACATAAGTTATTTTACTATGAAATATAAAGTAACCTTTAGCAATATTCAATCCGATCTTGAAAAGAAATGTTTTGACAATTTAAAGGAAAGACAAAGCCTGTGGCTCACATTGATTTTATCCTATGCCGAGAGAACATGTTATTTTAGAATGTACAGAGGCACGTGCGGAGGGCAAGCCGGTTTCGCGTTACATGTCCTCGCGTAATAAAAAGCTGCAGACGGAACGCGTTGAAAAGATGAAGTACAATAAGTACCTTCGTCGGCATACATTGCATCGCGAGATTAAAAAATGACGCTATGCGTCTCGGACGGGCCCTAGAAGGTGTCATTAAGTTTAACAGAGGGAAAAAGAAAGGGAAAAAGAGGGAATGAAAAAAGGACACACAGGGGACACGGCCTATCGAATGAATGGTGGCATAAGATGGAAAGGTTGTTATCTGATTTGACGACACTCTCTAGACAATGGTGCTGCCGAAAGCTCATCGTCCGGTATCTCGTGAATTAGACATTCGCAACGAATGTCGGTGTTTTTCGTTTGAGCTAACATCCGTGACGCGTATGTTCCAGGTGCTCGATGCTGAGGCTCCCCGGAAAGCTCCAGAAGGTACGTTGTCGGTGGCCTTTGTTTCCCTACAAAAATTGCGTTCTCTGCATCAGAAATACCTTTCGGATGATACGCCGACGGATGTCATGACATTTGTGGGTGATGAAAAAATGTCCTTCGCGGGGGAAATTGTCGTGGCGCCGGCATTTGCTCGGCGTCAATTGATGATCTACCAAACGACATTTTCGGAAGAGGTCATACTTTATCTGGTTCACGCTTACCTTCATCTCTGCGGTTTTGATGATGTTGAGCCGGGAGATCGGGCTCAAATGAGAGAAGCCGAGAGGGATTACTTGCGGTTGTTAAAGGAACACGGTGCTGTACCGTCCTTTGCCTGGAATTCTCGGTGGCGGAGGGTGTGATGATTGTAGTTATTGAGGCATTACGAATCGATCTTCGACCAGTGACTCGGAGATTCTCACAGTAAACTGCTTTTGGCGTTCTCTGGTGTGATACTCACGGTTGTGGCCATTGAGGAAGTTACAAATCGATATTTGGCTGGTGATATAGAACTCGCGGCTGTTGAGATATCACAGTACAGATGGACTTTGGCCGATAACTTGGGAAGTTTTGCGGCAGGCCGCTGCCTTTCGAGCCCTTCGGGCTCGCCCGTTGTACGGGCTGCAAGCTGCCCCATGAAAGACCTTTCATGGGGCAGCTTGGAAAGGCAGCGGAGCCACAGAGAAGCTCGTACTGTGAGCGGAAATGCAAAGGCGGCCCGTGCATGTTTATGGTCGCCAACAGGCCCATGGCGTATTTGAAATCACAAAAAGCCCCGTGCTGTGTTTGTGGCTGCCAAGGTTCGTGGTATACTCGAAGTCGTAAAGAGGTTCGTGGGATGTTTAGGATCGCAAAAAAAGCTCATAGGGTGTTTAAAAAACGAAGGAGTTTGTGCTGTGAGTGGGAAGCAAAGAGAGTCCGTAACATGTTGGAGGTCACGAAGAAGCCCGTGCTGTGTTGGGATCACCGATGCTCTCGGAATGAAACTGCCCTAAGGTCGCGAAGAGGCTATTGTGTTGGGAATCGCCCATGGCCTCAGAGTGGGGTGCTCTAAGGCCATGAATGCCCTGGGCCATCACTCAGGTATAACCGGTATAGGGGAGAACGAAGGGACTGGTTCCGGTATAAAAGATAATAAGGGAACTGATTCATCGAGCATCTTTAGCTGTTTCTGTGTCTCGATTTGGCCATTTTTTAAGGCGACCGAGAGATCGCTTCCCAGGATATGGGGATTGAAGGCCGTTTCTTTGCCATCTTGCGCTCCAGAGTGGAGGATGGCGATGACGGAAATGTCACTGCCGCTGAGAGGATAGATGTGATCGGTCGCCAATTCCGGAGTCTCTAGATCCACGAGCTGCAGGAATTCAGGATCGTGAGGAAAAATGCCGAACTTCAAATTACTGACGTTGAGTTGACGATTGGCCCCGAGGTAATCGCGGAAGGCATCAACCGTCGTCAGAAAATTACGCCCTCGAGACATCCTGAAGACACTCTGTTCCAATCTCTGGGCGATGTCGGCAATATGTTCCCTACGCTCCGGATCGATGATGATCTCTTCCGGTCGCAGATCACCTTGAACGATACGCTGCGCTTCATCCCAATTGAAGGAAGGATCCATCCACTGCCGGAGATCATCCACCGTGATGATTTTAGGGTCTGGTTCAAGGCGGAGCCGTGATGATGTGCGCATGAGAGTGTGATCAAGGGGAGATATTGTGGTTCGGCTTCGGGTTAAGCGTAATTTCTCGGTAGACTGTTGAGGAGCTTCTGGAGAAGGACTGCGCATGAGTGTCAAGTGATCGGGATGAGGAAAGGCGTGATGGTCGAGACTGGTCGTCATGGCCATGTGCCGTGCACGGTTGCAGAGATCAGCTAGCCCTTGAGGCATGACCATGCCGTAGTGAAAAAAGGGAGAGGTGAAGAGAAATTTGATGTAATGCCAGTAAAGTTTTTTGTCGGGATTGTCTTTGGCAACCTGGACTCTTTCCGTTTGATCATCGGCAAAGAAGTGATGGACATTTTCACTCATCTTGTCGAAGAGCTCTGGATTGAATTGAGCTTTTAGCTTTTTGTAGAACAATAGTCGATAATTGTAGGCGACATCGGCTTGGATAGCGCGGTGAATGGCATCCGAAATGCTGACAATGGCCGGGGTTCCCACATGGACATAACCCCTGAGGGCGGCGAGTGTGACGATATCGCGATGGACGAAGAAGCGGAGGATATTGTCCTTCCCGACATAGTGTTCAAATGCTTCTTGGGTATCACGACCGGCTACGACCATGGGTGATGAGAGCGCGAAGCAGAAAAAACGTGGCGTACGTGTATTGTCGAAATCTTCGCCGAAGAGAGCCTTGCCGTAACAATGAATGAGCTGTGGTGTCAGCAATGTTGCGAGACCAGCTCCTTGGCTATGTCCCATGCAGACGAAGCGGATACGGTCACGTTCTCCGTCTGGGATACGGGAGATCACATTGCGCAGGTCGGTCTTTAAATCCCACAAAAAGCTCTGTGTTTTCCGGAAATAACCGGCATGGACATAGCCATCGATGCCCATGTAATCGGCCGAAACTTGTTGCCGAGCTGCGAAAAAATTGTCGATCCAAGTGGGGCCGAAAATACCATGGGCGGATTGAAAGAGTTCTCCCTGGGATCCGCGTAGGACAACAGCAATGATGTGGAGATTATGATGCCGTGTGTAGGCCACAGAGCCAGGGAAGTCGATTTCAGGAGCGGTCACATCACCATCGTTACAGCAACAGGAAAAACAATTCAAAAGACATCGCAAACAAGATTGACCACATCCTTCAGCTCGTATCGCCCCTTGTGTCCCGGCGAAATTCTGTAAACAGTACCATTGATGTCTTCCGATGACCACTTTAGCCGACATCATTTCAGCCGGTAGGTAATAGGTCATGGTATCACGGCGTTTTGTACCATTATAGCTTCGTTTGACCAGGTACAGAAAATCAGACGTAAGCTCTTGAAACCATGGTGCTACTTTAAGGGTTGGTTGTTGTGTTATCGGGTCAATGATCTCTTCATCGTCTACGTGAACGAGCGGAGATGAGTCATCCCATACATAAGGTGCAGCTAAGGACGCTCCTCCACAGCATAACCATCCCATCGTAAAATAATACCGGATCCTTTTTATCATATTTATATCCCTCCAGGTATCTAGTATAGGGATGAGCTGTCCTTCTACAAATGAACTGAGATTTTATCAATTTTTGTTATCGTTTTCCATAAGAGGAGCTTTTACGTAGTTTAGTGGGATAAGGTAAACGTCCTCTCCTTTAGGCGAAGACTTCAGTATGATATGAGGCATGAATACAGACACAGAACATACAGCACATATGATTTGAAATATCACGTAGTATTCCGCACAAAATACAGATACAGGGTACCTAACAGGGCATATAGCACAAGGGTTGTAGAATTAATAAGAGAAATATGCTCAATCAATTATATGGATATAGTAAGTGGGAATATAAGTCCTGATCATGTGCACATGCTAGTATCGGCTTTCCCAAATCCATCACTATCCAAAATAGTTCAGTATATGGAAGGGGAAAGCAGCCAAAAACTACAACAGGAATTTGAAATATTGAAGAAGAAATATTGGGGATAATATCTTTAGGCTAGAAGACATTCTAGCTGCAACCGCTGGAAATATCAATCACCATCGCCTTCAGGCGATAGTGGTTAATGGCTATTCTATTAATGGATGTGGCTATTCTGCACTATTATTGTTTCATGCAAGAGACCGAAGTCTTGGATCTGTATCGAGGAGGTAATCTCGTTCAGCTTCAAGAAGAGGAAGGTTGCCATCAACGTCCAATCTTCCTTCTGGTCGCGGCGCATCTTTAACCTCTTGGATGAAGTGTATGAGGCTATCGGCCTCTTCTATGTTTCTACGAAAACTTTCTTTTGCGGCCTGGAGGTATTCTTGCATACGTTCCCATCCCTCTTTTTTAAATTCATCGGGCCAAAAAGGATCACTTTCAGCTTGAATTGTTCTTTCAATCCGTGCTCTTAAAAGAGCTGTACCATATGTTTCCCATACAGAGATAGTGTGTAGTATAATAACTTTCAGTGATTCTAGATCATCAGCCGTATCTTCTTTAGAGCCAGTCCCCCGTAGGGAAGAACATGAAATACAGAATACCAGAAAGGCCCTCGGTAAAAAACTCCCATCCATAGTGAAGATGCTAGTATTAACAGTGTCTACTCTGTCGATGCAAAAAAATAAAGGACGCTCACCTTTTCCCAAAAAGGGCGTCCGTTTTGTTTCAATATTTAAACAGGAAAGAATTTGCTTCAATTACCGAATCGTATCAAGAACTTGATTTTTTCTTCGCTGCGATCCGTGCATTGAGCTCATCTATCCTTTTTTGATGATAAGTCGTTGAGCTTGTATTAGAATATAGTTTGTAGATTTCATCAGCTGCACCCTGACGAGCTTCTTTTAACACGCAGAGCAAATCTAAATGAAGCGATCAGGAGCTACTACTTTCAGTCCATTCCGGATGGACTATGTAATGTAATGGAAAAAGCAGCCCATGCCTCCATAATGGGATCAGTGACATCGCCATCGGGCAGGTACGTCGGATATAGCCCATGAAGAGCTGCATCTTTGCAGGTAAATGCCAGGTCTTTTAAAAAAATCATTCTTACTCCATATCCAAAGCAAACAGCTTGCATTCTGGCAAATTCGTTCACATACGATGCCCATTTTCCCTCATCGCGTATGGCTTGACTGAGTTCCTGTGCCTTTGTTTTGGCTATCTCTCCAAAATTTTCCAGAGCAGTTCGAATTGTTTCAATGGTTGTTTCCAGTTCATCTTGCAACGAAGACAGCTGTCGAAGCAGTAGTTCATCATCGTCGTTCGCTCCACTAGGTATTCCCCAGAGTGAAAGACCTGAAGCGCAGAATACTAAAATGGTTTTTAATAAAAATTT
>JAITIW010000039.1 GCA_031279255.1 Puniceicoccales bacterium | reverse complement strand
CTTTTAGGCTCAATGCCACCGGCACAACCGACGGCTGGCCGGCATTTTGAGCTGCCATCTGGATTCCAGCAGCTTGTCTAATCTGCGGAAAAGCGCTTGCTCTGCCTGCCGCTCCCGCATCGGTTACTCTTGGCGGAGTATTTGTTGCTCTTAGTCCTAGTTGGTCTACCATATTCTCCCTTTTTTTTCGAGTTATTAAAGACCTAGCGATTATCCTAACATTCTTAGCATTATCCTAACATTTTCTTCGCCCTTGACAAGAAATCTTTCCATCGGGCACGTTTTTCTTATATTGGGAAAGCGGATGGGAAATGCATATTGAGAACCTCAGGATATTTCTAGACCTCGTGGAGAGTGAGAGCTTTTCGCGTGCGGCTAAGATGAACCGTGTGACGCAATCGGCCGTCAGTCAGAAGATCCGATTGATGGAAAAGCACTTCGGTGTCTGCATTGTCGATCGCGAACAAAAACGCTTTTGTCTAACGCCGGAAGGACAGCGCCTCTACCGCCGCGCTAAGCAGATGCTCAAGGATTACAACGAACTTCTGACCGATGTTCAGGAATTCAAGACCCAGATCGCGGGTGATCTCACCATAGCGGCCAGCTACGATGTCGGCTACTACATCCTACCCCACTACTTACGCGACTTCTTCCGAGCATTCCCAAGTGTATCGATCCGCATGGATTTTTTTCGGCATTCGCTGGTCTACAATGCCATTGTCTCCAATATCGCCGACATCGGCTTTGTGTCATTGCCTCAAAACCATGACGACATCGAATCTCGAAACTTCGCCGAAGAAGACCTCATCGTGATCCGCTCCCCTCAGGATACACGATGGAAGGGCGAAAATCTCTGCCTAAAGGATTTGGAGAATGCGCCATGGATCAGCTTTACCAAAGAACATCCCCTAAAATCATGGTTGGACTTATTCCTCTCGCAGCATTCGTTGCCTCATAAAATAGAAAAAGAATTCGCTCACATCGAATTGGTCAAGTTAGCCGTTGAGGCCTCGCAAGGAATAGCGATTGTACCAAAATCGAGCATCCAGCGGGAATGTGAACAACATCTTCTAAAGGCCTCGCCCCTAGAAGGATTATTGCTCCGAATGCCCATTGCCGTCATCCGCAAGACCAATCGCTTTATGACGCCATGCGTGAGAAGCTTATTGGCACTTCTCGTGGGTGATATCTGCATGTTGCCCAAAGCGATCCAGACGGAATTTCGCAAAGCTTCTGAAATCATGGAAGAACCTCTATGAATCGACAACCCAATCGTAACACTTTGGAGGGACATCGCCGGCACTTGCGCGAACGTTTCCTGAAACATGGCCTACGCGGATTTGCCGACTACGAAAAAGTAGAATTATTACTGACGCTCTGTTTGCCGAGAAGAGATGTGAAGCCTTTGGCCAAAGCTCTCCTCACCCGCTTCGGTCATTTAAAAGCTATTCTCGAGGCGACGGCAGAGGAATTACAGACCATTCCTGGCATCGGCGAAGTCGCACCCATCGCTCTGCAAATTATCCGCCAGTCACTAGAACTTTATCTGGAAGAATGCGCCGAAAATAAGATCGTCTTGGACAACAGCTCTGCCCTCGAACATTACTGGCGCATCCGCTTCAAAGGCATCCGCAAAGAATGTTTCGAAATCGCACTACTGGACAATCGGTTACAGCTCCTGAAGAACGGGATTTATTCTCTGGAAGAAGGAACTGTCGACCGTGTCGTCGTATGGCCGAGAAAAATCATGGAAATGGCATTACAGCGCGGAGCATCTGCCTTTATCATGGTACATAATCACCCTTCCGGCGACCCTTCCCCATCTGATCAAGATTATTTCCTGACGCAAAAAATTTTAGAAGCGGCCGAAAGTCTAGAGATGCGCTGTATCGATCACCTGATCTTCGGTACTACGCGCTGTTATTCGATGCGGCAAAACCATCAACAGAAGCTACAATTTCACTGAAAACGACGATGTGCCAGAATTTTATCGATGTAATCCCGCAGTATTTGGAGCTGTTCCGCATCTCGTTTTCGGAGAAGATGCGCCACACGTTGCAGAAAATCCATCGGTTCAAAATTCGCCGTTTCCAGCAAATAAAGCAGAACACTTTCCCGATGAATGCGATACGATTTACGTTTTTCTTCCCCTTTTGGCGCACGACCATTCACGGTATGCCCGAGAATTTTTTGATTGTCGAAGGCATCACGCACATATTGATCCGTTCTACCGATAATCATAGCGACTTCTTTTGGCGAGAACCATTCTTGACCTTCTGGGATTAAAAAGTCAAAATAGGACAGGCGGGTGGTATTCATGGTGATTTATGGAAGGATATTAGGATTCATACCTAGTTTTAGGTTTTTGAACTTTTGTTCGAGCAGACGCAATTCCTGCAAATGGATTCGCAGTTGCCGCGATAGATGTTCATCGGGAATTAATTCCGATATAATTTCGCATAATTCTATACGTTTTCTGAGCGGTTCGTCCTCGAGTTTTTCGAAAACGAATGCCATGAATCGACATATTTCGTGGTGTCCCATCAGATATCCTAAAATAAATTGTGAACGCCAATACTGCCTTGAGAACTTTTCTCATAACGTTATACAGTATATAGCTTACAAATGTAAATTTTACACTTGATGATTTAAAAAATCAAATAAATTCTATTATTATTTTAAAAAAATTTATGAAAATTTCGAAAAAGGATAAAAAAGAGATGAGCGCAAGCTTCGGACTGCGGTTTCGGCTGCTCATGGGTTATCATGATCTGACGCTCAGGGAAATTGCCACTGCGACACAAAATGCGGTTTCGACCGTCAGCACATGGAAAAATGGTCGCATCCCGGCTTCCTTTCGAGCGATCGAATGTCTAGCTAAACAATTCCACGTCACGCCGTCGTTTTTACTATACGGCAGTCATGATGCCCCATGTCCTTTCCAGCATGACCTGGAAGAAGTATCGGCACTGGTGCAGAGGAGTCAGAGCGAAGGGAAAAAACTGTCCAGCCCATCCCCTTCTTCCATTATTTTGGCTGATAAAATCACCACCTATCTGCAGGATTACATCCGCAAGGTTTCCACCTCACCCTATCTTTTGGAACACATGTGGGTTCAAATCCAAAAAGAATTTACACTGGATGATATTTGATATTCTGCCCTCTCTTTTGAGATCGATAAATTTTTCAGAAAATTTTTGAACATAAAAGGGCGTTCCTGCATCTTATAATAGCACAGAAACGGAATGTTTCATGTGGTTTTGTGGTTTGTTGAGAAGGTCGCTTTATGGCGGCCTTTTTTTTGATCACTATTGCTAATGATCTGGCTGCTATAGGGAATCATACCATTGGCAATCCGCGATACGAGTCACAGGTCCCGTTTGGTAAATACAAGCATCGGCTTCCTGTCGCATTTTTAAAATACCGCCTGGCATCTGTACCACCGCAGCTGGATCGCAAAGACCTAATTTACGGGCAACAGCAAAAGCGGCACATGCGCTGGAACCAGAAGCAAGGGTATACCCTACGCCGCGTTCCCAAATCTGCATGTCGATATACTGCGAATCGCGCACATGGATGATCTGAACATTGGTTCTTTCCGGGAAAAGAGGATGGCATTCCAGCAATGGACCATAACGCAGAATATCTTCCCGATTGGCGGAAGGGAAACACACAACGGCATGAGGATTTCCCATGGAGACGGCATGGATTTCCATCGAACACCCATCGAGCACTATTCGCTGATCACAGGGCGAAGGAAGCTGCGGTGAATTCCATTGGGGGATTCCCATGGCTGTCGTAATATCGGAATCGCCTTCAGCTCGGCAACAGGATACCTCCCCTGCCGGGACGCGTACGGTCAAGGAAGTTCCTGTAGCATAATTTTTATCCCATAGGAATTGTGCAAAAATACGAATCCCATTTCCACTTTTTTCCGCTTCTGAGCCATCAGGGTTGAAAATCCTCAAGGGAAAGCATCCGTCCTGTTCGATACCGCCAAAGAGTAAGCCATCGGAACCAATCCCAAAATGCCGATCGCAGACGCAAACTACGACATCCTTGGCCGGTAAGGAATCATGACGTGCATCCAAAATCAAATAATCATTCCCAATTGCCGTGTACTTGTAGAAAAACATCATGACGAAAAAACTAAGGCTGACAGTGATATTTGACAAGCATAAGAGGCATTGCTCTTGTCTTTTCACGGAGCTCTCCCTAGATAATGTCCCATGATGCTTCATCAATCCGACGGATCTCATGATCATGGCCTATCCAGCCGTTCCTGGTTGACGTTGGGCCTATGCACCTTGGTCATCCTGTGCTGCGTCCCGGGGCATACCGCCGGGATTTGCCCTTTTACCGAACCACTTTTGAGGGATTTGCCCCTGACGCGCCATGATCTGAGCACGATCTATGCCTTGGCGACGATTCTGGCGGCGTTACTGACGACCTATGGCGGAAAAAAGTGCGATCAGATCGGCATGCGAAGGGTTCTACTCGAAGCAGCCCTTGCGTTCGGAGCTACTTTTGGGATCCTGAGTGCTTTGCCCTACGGCCGGAGATATTTTTCAGCTCTAGGTGACAGAACGTACTGGTTCACCGGTCTTACAGTCGGATTTATAGGATTGAAATTTCTAGGGCATAATTTGATCCCCCTAGCCGCCCGAGCCATCTATGTTCAGTGGTTTCCCGGGCATAAGGCGTTGGCTGTGGGATGTTCAGGCCTCATCACGACATTTGTTTTTGGTTTTGCAGCCAAATGCTTCGACTGGGGCATCGCCAGCTACGGATGGCCACGGGTATGGGGAGTTTGGTGCTTCTTATCATGGCTAATCCTCTTACCCATCATTTTTTTCGGAATTCATGAAAATTCCCCCCTTACTCTTGCCGAAATCTCTCGTTCATCTCCCATAAATGATACTCCAGCCAGCGCTTCATTTTTTCGAACCGTTATCGCTTCTTGGGAATTCTGGATGCTGTCGATGGGTGTGACCGTGCAACTCCTCATCGCCAACGGGATTTCTTTCCACATCGTCGATATCTACGGCGAATTACATCCTCAGTTTCAGCATGTTTTCAATGTCTTCATTCCGATCGGAATCATCGGTGCCCTGAGTGGCCCACTCCTGGGATGTCTATGCGATGCGATATCCCTGAAGTATGGATTATTCATGCTGCAGGCTCTGCAATTGGCCATACTGAGCTCTTTTTTCATTACCCACGAAAGATGGAGTTTTTGTGTATTTGCGATGACCATGGGGATGTCCTGGAGCCTTTACGGTATCCTGCTGACCACGTCATGGTCGCGTTTCGTAGCCAAACCCTATCAAGGCCGTACGTTGGGTTGGGTCTACGCCCAGACAATGCTAGGGAGTGCCGCAGGACCTTGGCTATTCAGCGCTTCTCATCTCGTATGGGATACTTATCGGCCCATGATGCAATACCTCATCCTGGGAATAGTTACCATGATGGCGCTGACGATCACTTTTGTGAAGAGAGAAACTCTGGCACCTAGGGCATAGCGGCATGAGAAAAATAACAATGTGAATGTAGATGTACTCGATGGATGAAAGACCTACTTTACCCGAATTTTAGTTTTCAGATTACGTATCGCGCCAAAGGAAGTTTAGCACGACTGGGATCTTTACGGACGCCACATGGAAGTGTTGAGACACCAAATTTTATCTTTTGTGCGACCAAAGGGGCGATGAAATCTGTGACGACGCAGCAAATGCGCGAAGCCGGCGCCGAGATCATCTTGTCCAATACCTACCACCTGCTATTACGCCCCGGAGGAGATGTGATCGAGCGCTGGGGCGGTCTACATCATATGCTGGATTGGCAAGGCCCCATTCTGACCGATTCCGGTGGATTTCAGATCTTCAGCCTCGGCCACGGAGGTGTGGCTCATGAGATCAAGGGCAATCGCTCGTCCGGTATGAATTATCCCAAAACTCTGATAAAAATTGAAGAAGAAGGTGCCGTATTTCGCTCCTACGTCGATGGACAGTTGCAGCGTCTAACGCCGGAAATGGTGATAGAAACTCAGCGAAAACTCGGCGCTGACTTAGTACTGGCCCTGGACGAATGTACAGCATTTCACATGGAAAAGAGCGAAACAGAGCGGTCGATGGAGCGCAGCCATCGATGGGAAGACCGCAGCCTAGCTGCTTTTCAAAAAAGCCACGATGGGCGACAGGCCCTCTATGGAATCGTGCAGGGAGGTATCTACGAGGACTTGAGAGAGAGAAGTGGCTATTATACTGCCAATCGTCCCTACTTCGGCCAGGCCATTGGCGGAAGTTTGGGCCAAAGCGCTGAGCAGATGCATGAAGTGGTCGCGATGACCTGTCAGTATCTCCATCCGGAACGGCCGACACACCTACTCGGCATCGGCGGAGCCCATGATATCTGGAATGGCGTTGCCTACGGGATCGATACCTTCGATTGCGTCCATCCGACGCGTATCGCGCGACATGGTGTGGCCCTGGTCCATCCTTCTGTAGCTGATGGAAAGGAATCTCTCAATTTAAAGAACCATCGTTTCGCTCAGGAAGATATTCCCCTAGAGATGGAATGTCCCTGCTACAGCTGTCGGCACTTTACGCGTTCTTATTTGCACTACCTCTTTCAGGCTCATGAATCATTGGGCGGCCAATTGCTGACGATCCATAATGTCAGTTTCATGGCACGTCTGATGCACCATATTCGAGCATCGCTTCGAGAGGATCGATTCGCAGAAGCTCGAGCCGCATGGCAGCGAGAAAAAATCTGATATTTCACATCACAATATCTGATATTTCACATCACGATGCTGCAGCCCTAAGATGTATCGACGCTCCATTTCGCTTTGGGCTTAGGATGCACCACCGTCTCCAAATTTAAGAACACTTAAGAATGCGTCACCGCTCTATTTCGCTTCAAGTTTAAGCCACATCACTCCCCTACCCGATCGACAACTTCCCAGGTTACACAGACCTGCCGCCTTTCAAGCCCTCCTCGGGCTTGCCCGCACAGCGGGCCTGCCGCCCGGGAAGCTAGAAGGCCTCCCGGGCGTTTAGCTTCTCCGGGCGGCGAAAGGCGGCAGCATAAATGCAACATGAATACCTCCCTCATTCCCATTGATTTACACCGCAAAATCACACTAATCCCCAAAAATACATATCCCGAACATTGTCGGAAATCACATTGACAAGCGTTGGCAAAATTTTCTCCTCAGGCGTCATACATTGCCCGATAGCTCAGTGGTAGAGCAGGTGACTGTTAATCACTTGGTCGTAGGTTCGAGCCCTACTCGGGCAGCCAAATAAATCAAAATTTTACCCTCTACAGAATAGCCCGTAAAACGGCATATTTTATATTTACCGCTGTCAGAGCCAATATTTCTCTTATACTCTTCCCTATGACATAAGAGGCCGTAAAATACAACACACAGGCCATTTTCACAAAACCACGACTAGAAAAGAAAAATTTTCCCCCTAAATTTCCGCCTTTAGGAAACTTCGTTCCGATAATGCCAACATCTCGCCGTGATGGAAAAGCGTGACGTGTCGCGTGCTCTGCGAGACAGCAACAGCAATGCAGTCGGCAATGGCAGAAATATTGGCAGCGGCCATATGCCGTGTTCCAAGACCAGGTGGCAAAGAAATACGCTCGTTATGAGGAGCCTGAATCATCATCCCCGCCGCTTCGATGGCACCATCGCCGCGAACCACGAATGCCCCATCGATGGCCGAAAATTCCTTAATAATTTCTGCCATGAATGGATTGAGAATGTGGCGATCTTGTTCCGCATGCCCCTGAAAGGGATTGAGGACCAATGGTCGTATATAAGGACGAATGCGTTCGATAGCCCCTAGGATGATGAGTGAACCGATCGGCTTACCTTCTCGGCCCTCCACGGCGATATCGGAACTGATTGACAGGACGCGTTCAAAAACTTCTGGACGAATATCCCTCGGCAAGAAATCCTTTTGCAAAGGTATGGCAAAATTGAACTCATTCATGAGCTCGACGATCGATAACGTATCAAAACGATTACTACCCACCAAACCGGAAATCCGGCAGATTTTTTCATCAGGAGAAAACATCCCATGCGTCAGACCTACAATGGCAGCACTACGCCATTGGGCAAAACGCCGAGACGCCAGAGATGCAACGGATATAATATGCGTAAAACAGCTTTTCTCTTCCTCGTCCATCGTCGCTACATCGCGTTTCGTCACGAGAACCGTTTTATATTTTCGAAAAACCTCATCGAGAATAATAGGAGAGGAAGCCATTACATCCCCAAAGATCATGATCGTCGTACAGCGTGATGCCTCGGCGATCCTCACGGCCTCGAGAAATATTAAACTATTTTCCTCTTGAGTCTTTAAAAGATGGATGTCCATGATGCGAAAGAAAGTTTACAGTTTGTAAAATAAAAGCATACCTTCAACCAAGATTTCATACTTCAGCAAAAAAATTTTGTTCCAACATGGCGCATAAGGCATGATAAACGGGAAGATGAAGCTCTTGAATCTTGTAAGTCTCTCGTTCGGGCACGCAGATACAGACATCGCAGAATGTCTTCAAGTTACCGCCTGTTTCACCCGAAAGACCTATGACCTTCATTCCCTTAGCTCGAGCTGTTTGAGCCGCTAAACACACATTTTTCGCATGGCCAGAAGTGCTGATTCCCCAAAAAACATCCGGCGGATTTCCGAGAGCCCATGTGAGTTGTGCGAAGTGATAGCGAGGATCATTATCATTGATACAAGCCGTATTGATGGCGACGAAATCCGGAAGCGATAAGGCTGGCAATGCTCCCTGAAGCTTCGAAGCAAGTTCCTCTCCCAATGTATCTCGTTCACGGGATGTAAGTGGACGTCGTGAACGGAAAGCTTTCAGTAATTCTCCGGCAATATGCCCGCTGTCGGAAGCACTTCCACCATTGCCGCAGATTAAAAGCTTCCCCTGCTTCTGAAAAGAGCTACACAACTCATGATAGGCCGTCTCCATCGACTGCTGGCAGACGGAAAGGCATGGATAACGCTGGATACAATCTTCAAGAATATCCCGAACAGCTTGAATGAGTACCATGTTCTTCTTTTCTAAATCCTATTCACCGGATGAAAAGCAAAATTTTTAACATTCCGACATCTCAACAGAAAGAGGAGATATTTTTTTCTTGTACAAAACAAAAATTGTGAAAAACATTGACCAGGTAGGATAATCATAAAAACAAAAAACTTTTAAACGGATAATTTGGAAGGAACGAAAGAACGATGGATGATTCATTGGAATTAATACTGAGGAAATACCCCGTACTAGAATCCTCTAAAGAAAAATTAGAACGCATGTTGGAAGGTACGTATTGTCTACATGCGAGCTGGGGATTTGGAAAAATCAAGTCCTATGATGCGACACTCGATCGCTTTGTGATCGATTTTGAAGATGGGCCTAAGGAACATCTCATGACGCCGGAATTCTGTATTCGGAAATTAGAGATTCTCGATCCCCAACATCTATTGGTCCGTTTTTACCAGGATCCTGATGAATTACGAAAGCAGATCAAAGAGGATCCGATCACCGTCATTTTACAGATGATGCAGGAGAATCACCAGACGGAAATCGTCGCCAGTGAAATCGAGCGCAATTTTAAGCCCATTATCGGTATTGCTACCTATCGCAGTTGGTGGAATCGTACTCGGAAATTAATAGCCGATGACGAAAGAATCCATCCCGTGGAAGGGAACGTTAATACTTTTACCCTATGCGCGGAACCCATGAATACCGCTATCGAATTACTGCAGCAATTTGATTTGTATCGCGATCCCGTAAGCAAAATCGCGGTTCTGGAAAAAGTTCTCCACCTCTCCGATGAGCATCGACAGAACATGATTCCTCATATTCCGGTCTTTATCGACGCTCTGCAAGTAGCTATCGCGAAGGATTCACAACTTCCTGTGGCTAAAAAACTGCAGGCCTGCTTTATCCGCGATCATTTACTGCAGATGCAGGGAGAAGGTGCAGAATTTGTCGAGCCTTCTGCCAAATCGATCCTGTTGGAAGCTAACCATAATTTAAGTTCTATCGTAGAACAATTACCTCCACATTATACTTCTCAATTTTTGGACCTCGTAGCCTGCGTTTATCCCGATGAATGGGAAGAGCGTTGCGCACAATTATTGAAAAATAGCACAGGGAAATTTACCAGCGAATGCGTCCTGTTCTTCATAGAACGCGGCTGCCCCGAGGTCGTGGCGGGATATTTCGCGCGATGGCTACGCGAACATACTCTAAAAGCTCCTGTACTTTATTGGATTCTCAAAAATCGCCATGCGCGCCGATTCGCCGATGTCATCGATGAACATCTGATCGGTATCGAATTGTTAAGGACTGTTTTTCGTACCGTTGATGTCGAGGCCCTCCATATGACGGGCAATAAACGCATTCCTTTGGCTGAATTACTGAGTAAGGATTACAACCTCATCCAGGATTTACTGGCTACCGCATCTCTGGAAGAAGCCCGCGATGTGGCCCAGATGTTGTGGATGAGCCATGGATTCAATGCTTTGACCAAGAAATCACTCCTGGCCCGATTCATCAAGATATTCCCTCAGATTCAGAGCTTGGTCATGAAGGATGTCCAGCAAGTCGCTGAGGAACAGAATTCTCTAAAAGTTTCGCAGGAAAGTCTAGAAATAAAGCGGAAGGAATACGAAGACCTCATTTCGCGCAGAATTCCCGAAAACAAACTGGCCATTCAGGTCGCTAAAGAACAGGGCGATTTGCGAGAAAATTCTGAGTACAAGATGGCTCGACAGGATCAAGAGATGCTGCTGGCGCTCAAAGCTCAACTCGAAACAGATCTTGCTCATGCCCAGGTCATTAACTTCGAAGAAGCTAGTACAGAAGCCGTTTCTGTCGGTTCGACGGTTAAACTGCAGAACTGCGAAACACAAAAAATAGAAGAATATTCCATATTGGGCGCTTGGGATAGCAATCCGGATAAAAATATCCTCTCCTATCAATCTCCTTTGGGGAAAGAATTGATGGGGAAAAAAGTAAGGCAAGTCATCTCCCGATCGGAAGATCATGACGTTTCCGAATGGACTATTGAAGCCATCGGTCGCTGGATCGACTCCCAAAGCCATTGAATATGATCTTCAGAAGCTTAATCTCTGAAAAAAAGCTGAAGAATCTTAACTTTGTTTAGGACACGAGATGGAGGGAAGGGTTCGGCAGTGTTTTTGGGGGATTGCACATCGCTGCCTCGATTTTCTCTATCCACGCTACTGCATCTTCTGTCTTCAGAATATTCAAACTACGGACAGTCTTCATATCTGTGAATCCTGCCGCCATGAATTGCTTCCGAGGGATTCGATGAGCAGCTGTCAGCGCTGCGGCTTTTCGAAAAAGAATGATGCACAGCCCGGCGTTTCATCTCTGATGAAAGGGACGCGATGTTCCCATTGCTGGAATAGAAAATTTCTATTCTCCAACACCAAATGTCTCTGGAATTTCCAAGGACTACCACGAGAATGGATTCATAAATTAAAATATCACGATGGAGAGTATCTCGTAGCCGACCTTGGCAAAATTCTCGTCCGTAATTCTGAATGGCGCGAATACTTAAGTTCCGCCATTTTGGTCCCCGTACCATTACACTGGCGACGGTATTGGCAGCGTGACTATAATCAGAGTAACTTGATCGCCCGCGCTATGGCCAAAGTATCCGGTTCATCTGTCACCTCACTATTGAGCCGATGTAAATTTTCGCAGTCACAGACCGAACTAAGAGGGCATGAAAGATTTCGTAATGTCCAAAATGCATTCTCCTTGAACTGCAAAGCGAAGAACATCGATCGTAACTATCGCATCATCCTCGTCGATGACGTCATGACGACGGGAGCTACGCTTCAGGCATGTGCGACGGTACTTTGGGAAAATGGTTTCAAACATATCGATGTCGCAACGTTGGCACGCGGGTGATTTAAATTGCGTCACCACAATGTCACCTGAATAACAGATTACACCAGAAGCACAAATTATATCAGCAGCTATACAAGAAACCGAGAAACAAGAAATGTCACAACGGCTTTTCCAAAACCTCCCCGAGATATTTTTTGGAGGGAAGAAGATAATTTTGCACATAGTCTTGTACGGCTTCTCTCAGAGGTGTGATCTCCCGATCATAGCCCATCTTCCTCAATTTTCGAATATCAGCCTGGGTGTGATATTGATACTGCGCCTTTAAATTTTCCGGCATATCCACGTACTCAATCCGAGGCGAAGCAAAGTTCATGGCATCGGCAATGGCCTGAGCCAAATCGATCCATCGAGAGGCAACACCAGAGCCAATATTATAAATGCCGCCATTGGGCTGATCTAGATCCTGTGGAATCTCCGCCAAAAAAATGGAAATTTTGGCCGCATCTTTGACATAAAGAAAATCACGAGTCTGTTCGCCATCAGCACAATCCGGGCGATAACTCTTAAAAAGATGCAGAGCTCCCATTTCGGAAAGTTGCCAAACACCGCGTGGAACGAAGCTCATCATGGAACCCTTATGGTATTCATTGGGCCCGAAAACATTAAAATACTTCATACCATAAATATAAGGCAAAAATCCCCTACGCCGTGCATAGAGATCAAAGAGATGCTTGGAGTAACCGTACATGTTGAGCGGATGCAACGTATGAAGCTCTTTCTCGTCGTCCGACAGGCCACAAATACCATTCCCATAAGTTGCAGCCGAAGAAGCATAAACAAAGCGGATATTTTTAGACACGGCCCACTCGGCTAAACTTTTGCTGAATTCGTAATTATTTCGGATCAGAAAACCAGCATCGGCTTCGGTTGTGTTGGCACAAGCACCCAGATGAAAGACACAGCTAATGTCCTCGAACCTCGCATCGTTGTTCCTGATACCCTCCAAAAATCCTTGCGGCGAGATGATGTCAGCGAAATGCAACGGAATGAGATTCCGAAAACGCTCATCTTTTCCGAGATCATCGCAAACGAGAATGCGATCAAATCCTCGGCGATTGAGTTCCCACAGGATGGCACTGCCGATAAACCCAGCAGCTCCTGTAATCACCACCTGTCCCTGATTCCAAGCCTTCATCTCTTCATGGGTAATTAAATAGGGGAAAAGTCAAATGTTCCTCGAAGGCATTTATTGTTCATGACAACATCGCTCCAGGGCGCATTACTTGGACACTCGGGTGCATCATTTGAAAAAAATCATTCACAGATGATGATAGGACTGTCCATTCTCTCTTAAAGTCGTTATGATAAACTTATAAAAATTATGACAGAGTACAAGTGGCGTGCGTTCGTAGGATTCGACGGCTTTGTCGACCGCATTTTATCGGTCGTCGAACGTCGTTGGGGAGGTGGTGACCACTTTCAGCCGATGGAAACGATCGAATGTCTCGCTCAACGTGTACAAGATGCTATCGGCAAGAGCACCAACATCGAACTGGTTCTGCGGGAAGAACGCATGGGCGGAAATGGCCCTATTCTGGCCAATGCCCTACTGAAAGGTCATGTCGACGTGACCTATATCGGAGCGCTGGGAAACCCGATAGGCCCATTATTCGCCGCTTTAGAGCGGGAAGCACACGTTTACTCGATAGCCGAATCCGGCACAACGCATGCTCTGGAATTCAAAGATGGCAAACTTTTGCTCGGCGAAATGTCCTCTTTATCGGATATCTCCCTCGAGGCCGTGAAAAAACTTATAGCATCTGCATCGCTTCGAGAATCCATAGCCTCCATGGATCTACTGGCTTTCGTGAACTGGACCATGACTCCCGAAATGAACCCCATTGTCGCATGGATTTTATCGGAAATTTTATCACCTAAAGCAGAAACGCATCGCCCCTGGATCTTTTTCGATCTCGCAGATCCCTGTAAGCGGTCGAAAGAGGACCTTTGTCATTTCCTAAAAAATTTATCCCATTGGAATCAAAAAGGTCGCGTCGTTTTAGGGCTCAATCTCAAAGAAGCACAGCAGGTCATATCGTTGTGGCTTAACATATCTTGCGATGGCGATTCTCCTGAGCTTTTGATGTCAACGGCGGAACAATTGCGCAAAGCTTTGGATATTCACACACTGTTCATTCATCCGACCTCCTACGCCGTTGTGGCCAGTCAAGGAGATACTTATGGGATCGACTACCGGGAGCAGGGCCTCTTCGTCGAAGTGCCGAAAATTCTAACCGGAGCCGGAGATAACCTCAATGCCGGATTTTTACTGGCTTTGTTGCAGGGGAAGACTCCCCGTGAGGCTCTCCTCCAAGGGGTTTATTATGCCAGCTTTTATATACGCCACGCCGTAGCTCCTGATTTTTGCGATCCCCAAAGCCTCCTTACGCTCTAGAATAGAGGGAAAAAGCATCCTTTATATCTTCTTTTCCATTGTGAATAAATTTTTATTAAAAAAGCTCGACCTCGGAATAAGAATAGTATATATATATTCTTATCTAATATATAAGATACTACATATAGCCCTTAAAAATTAAATATCATGACACATTCACTCACTATGCCGAATTCCAAAGTTCCGGAACATTTCGGATCGATAAAAGACGACACTGCATTGTACGGCCGAATCTACCAAGTTCTTGCAGAAGCTGGTCGCGCGACACAGGAATACGACAGCGCTAAGGCCATGGAGCTAGCTCGAGAAGTCATTTCCAAACTATGGGAAAGAGCGGCTTCAGGCGCCGAGATCACATCTCAAATTGTCGAAGAATTGATCGAAAACAGCTTGATGTGTTCTCCATTTTTACTGACCGCCAAGACGTTTGTGATCGCTCGTGATCGTCGTAGCCGAGCTCCAGAAATCACGCGTCAACGGGATATCGAGAGCGTCAATCAATATCTCTCACGTTCCGACTGGGAAGTCCGGGAGAACAGCAATATGTCCTACTCGTTGCAGGGATTGAATAATTACCTCTCCGGAGAGATGAGTCAAAACTATTGGCTCTATAGCGTCTATCCGGCAGAGATTCGAAAAGCACATGAATCGGGTGATTTTCATATCCACGACTTGAGTCAGTTATCCGTCTACTGCGTCGGATGGGATTTAGCGGATCTCTTAAGAGAAGGATTTTGCGGCGTTGCTGGAAAATTAGAGGCTCATCCACCGAAGCATCTTCGAACAGCATTGGGCCAAGTGGTGAATTTTTTCTATACACTGCAGGGAGAAGCCGCCGGAGCACAGGCATTTTCCAACTTCGATACCCTACTGGCGCCGTTTATTCGTCATGATCATCTGGACGAAACGCGCGTGGAACAAGCTCTTCAGGAATTTATCTTCAACATCAATGTCCCGACACGGGTCGGATTCCAAACACCTTTCACCAATATTACGCTCGATCTCTTCTGTCCTAAACATTTAGCTTCAGAACCCGTGATCATCGGAGGAGAATTACAACCGAAGACCTATGGAGAGTTCCAGGAAGAGATGAATATCTTCAATCGAGCGCTCTTTAAGGTCATGACTCAGGGAGATGCCCGTGGAAGGATCATGACTTTTCCCATCCCGACGATCAATCTGACGAAGGATTTCGATTGGGACAACGAGAATCTACACGGCCTTTGGGAAATGACCGGCAAATACGGCATCCCCTACTTCTCGAACTTCATCAATTCCGACATGAATCCGGAAGATACGCGTTCGATGTGCTGCCGTCTGCGAATCGATAATACTCAGTTGGAAAAGCGCGGCGGTGGTCTTTTCGGTGCAAATCCACTAACCGGTAGTGTGGGCGTAGTGACTATCAATTTACCCAGGATAGCTTATTTGTCCCAAAGCAAGGGAGAGTTTTACACACGACTGGGACAAGTGATGGACCTTGCCCGTGATAGCCTTGAAATCAAACGCCAATTCCTGGAGCAGTTGACGGAACGGAATCTCTATCCCTATATTTCGTTCTATCTCAGGCAAATAAAGCAGCGTTTCGGGACCTATTGGCAGAATCATTTTTCGACGATCGGTCTGGTGGGGATGAATGAAGCCTGTTTGAATTTCTTAGGCGAACCCATCACCTCCGAAGAAGGTAAGGCATTTGCTTTGGAAGTGCTGGATTCCATGCGAGAACGCCTCGTGGCCTACCAGAATCAAACGAAACATCACTATAATCTGGAAGCGACTCCGGCCGAAGGGACTTCTTACCGCTTGGCCAAGAAGGATAAAAAACACTTTGGTGATGTGATCGAAGCGGCCAATGATCATCATCGCAATACCACCGGACGTGAACCGTTTTACACGAACTCCATCCATGTACCGGTTAACTATACGGATGATCCATTCGAAGTCCTCGAACACCAAGATGAATTGCAGACAAAGTTTACCGGCGGTACGGTTGTACACCTGTTCCTAGGGGAGCGTATACAAGACCTCAATGTCGTGAAGGGACTCGTGAAAAAAGTCGCGCAGAACTACCACTTGCCCTATTTTTCGCTCACGCCGACATTTTCCGTTTGCTCCGATCATGGTTACCTCTCGGGAGAACAGGCACTTTGTCCACGATGCAACAAAACGACAGAGATTTATTCCCGCGTCGTCGGTTACTTAAGGCCTATCCAGCAATGGAATGACGGGAAACAAGCGGAATTCAAGCTGCGGAAAACCTTAAAATTTGTATAATCCGCCAGGTCTATGCTGTCTTTGCAGGAAGGGAATGGCCTTTCAGGCCATTCCCTTCCTGAGGCTCGCAAAGCGAGCTGAGCCCTACGGGCTCCAAAGACAGCGCAGAGCGCAGGGAAGAATCTCAGAAATCAGCAGAAGGATTTTCCGCTTGACGTAAATAAAGATATATGAGAGGGTAGCTTTTAGGAGCTACCTAAAATGAGGTTTATACTGTTATTCTGTTGTTTGTTGCCGTTATGTTATGAAGACCTTGAGGCCATTACTTTATTTTTCTCTTACCAAAATCCCGGAGAAAAGTGTAGGCATATATTTTATCCAGGAGATCATATACTTTTTGAACAACGAGAAGTGCGAGGTTTATTAAGTGATCCGGAAAATCTGAAAGATTATATAAAGACAGGTCAAAATACGGCAGATACTTTAATCCATTACTGGTCAGTGACTATCTCAAATATATAAGGAGATTCTAAACGATCTCGGACGTTTGGGCTTTGGTTCATATCCAGATTATAGTCTCATAATAGGATGTTACTGTGTTTCACAATTTCCTGAACAATGCGTGTTAATTCCTTATTTGGATCAGCACAAGTTCGGTGAAAAAGAAAAGGCTTTTATGCCAGAAGACATCCAAGGAGATACATGTGTCGTGAAATGTTATGGCTCAGGCGTTCGTTTTGTGGATGATTACGATGGAGATAGTAAGTCTCTAGGCCTAAGGTGTCGTTCACTCCCTTGGGGACTTATGAAGCCTTTAAATCTCAGCCATGGAGATACTATTTCTACTCCGATACCCGTCGCTTTAGATATAATAGAAGAGCTTCCACGTGTACTATTACAACATTTCGCCGTGATGTGCGTATACCGCGCCGATGGAACCTACAAAGCCGTAGTGAGCCTCTATTTTACGTCATCATTGCCCCTTTTATCGACGGAAGACGCCATAGGTCTCACACTAAATGCTTTTATGAACGGTTCGCAAGAAAAAGGATGCTCTGTTCAATAACATCCTGGACGACTTATGTCCTGGTAAGTGCCTTCGGCATAGGAAACATAGTCCAAAAAAAGGCCTTTGGCGGGAGCTGTGACAATTTTCTCCGTCCGTTCTCGATGAAAAAAGGCCTTTAGGACTTCTTCCGAAGTCAGTCGTCCAAGAGCCACTTCGATGGCGGCTCCAGCTATGCGACGGACCATTTTGTAGAGATAGCCAGTGGCCTCTATGATCATCTCAACTCGTGCTCCTTCGCGGATAAATTCAAGTCGCCGTACAGTTTTCACGGGATCCTCTTGTGGAGCTTCACGTGAGGCTCCGAAGGCCGTAAAATCATGGGTTCCCACAAGCGATGGGCCAAAATCCTTCAGGAGTTCCAGCGAAAGTCTACGTGTTCCAATACCATAGACATAACGCGATTGAAAAGGTGATGGGAATCCTTCGTAAACATAGTAGATATAACGTTTCCATCGAACGGAATAACGCGCGTGAAACGTATCATCCACCGGATAAATACCCCAGATTTGAATCCCAGACGGGAGTCCGGAACGCAATGCCCGCAGAAATGCAGGAATTCCATAGTTCCAAAAAGCATCGAAGTGGAAGACCTGATCCTTCGCATGGACACCGGCATCCGTACGGCCGCTCCCGTGAATACGAACCGGATGATGAAAAATTTGCTCTAGGCGAGCCTCGATAAGATCCTGAATAGTATTCCCACCGATCTGGCTCTGCCAGCCGTAGAATGAAGTCCCATCGTAAGCACAACGAGCACACCAACGCATCATCGGGCGATGCCCCAGCGAGAAGTAAAGGGATAAAAGATAAAGCCAGCCCTTCCGATCACTTCTTTCTGCGGAACGGGCCCCCAATAACGACTATCACCGCTATAGGGCGAATTATCCCCCATGGCAAAAAAATGACCATCTGGAACCTCTACAGCCTCTCCATCGACAAACGCTCCCGATGCGGTATAACCTCGATAAGGCGGAACTTGAGCATTATTCTTGCGAAAAGCGAGGCAATCATCGAGGACATTCCCGTTGCGGGAAAGTTTTAAATCCTGAATGGTCAATACATCACCACCTTGGCCGACAATACGTTTGATGTAATACTTATCATTCTCTGCAAGCTTGGGAATATTGCGCGTGCGAAATACAAAAGGATCGCCAATTTTCGGTTTCATGAAATGATAACACATGCGGTTGACGAAGAGCATATCCCCTGTGAGAATATCAAACTCCAACAATGCTTCGTCGCGCTTCTTTTTGATGGAAGTCCGAAAATAAGCCTTACTATCCTTATACTGAATATGACGGTATATATCGCCTTGCAACACCTGTGACCATGAAGTTTTTTTCGGGTAAAGTGCTTGCAAAACGACGTCATCGAGTGAAAATTCAAGAGGAACTCGAACATCGATGGGAATATTATGGACATAGAATCGATAGGAACGTAACTTAGTGGGGAGGATCCCGAACCATTTCCGGCTATCGACGATGCGGTAACTCAACAAACCTCCATATGGGGTAGGATGCTTGTCATACATCGCAAGGGGAAGAAAGATTTCTCCCCTACGGGGACATTTGATGCGATAGGAAGTTGTCCCTAATCGAAAAAAACGGGAAAAAGCACGCCATTTTGCCAGATCTGGATTTTTTTTGGAAAAAACCTCGAACGTCATACCGGCATAGGTGGGATACATGGAATTCGTCGGGATTTGGAAGGGTTGGAAGAAGAATGTCCGAATGCTGAGAGCCACGATGGCCGCTACCAGAAAAACTTCGGCATTCTCGGTCCAAAATCCCTGAGGATAAATATCTCCGCCATATTTTTTGAGCTCTCCTCGAACTTCATGGAAATAGTTTAAATCTTTTCCTTCTAATGGCTTATTCTCTTCCAAAAGTGCTCGAAGTGTAATCTGTGCTTTTTGATAAAAAAGCATTCCCTCTGCCGGAATACAATCCTTGCGGTAGAGGATGACCTTCTGGATCGTGACCAAAAGCGTCTTGATCTCTTTTTTATGTTCACGCAAAAGAGTCGTGACTGCCTTCTTAGAACCAGGATGAGACATAGGCATCAGAGTATCCAGTTATAACTCCCATGAGTTAAGGGTTCAGCATCTTCGTCGCGCACCAGCAGAGTATCTTCGATGCGCACACCGCCATCAGGATAATAGAGGCCCGGCTCAACGGTTACCACCATCCCTCGAGAGAGCTGACCGGACTTATGCGCAAGTCTCGGCTCTTCGTGAATATCTAAGCCTACTCCATGTCCCGTACCATGGATAAATCCCGTACAACCTTCCGGCGAAGACTGGGTCAAAAAACCCTGTTCTTCAAAAAATGTGACATTATGATCGTGGATATCGCCGGCAGAGGCACCATCACGCAGACGTAGAATACTCTGGTGATGTGCCTCTAGAACGCAGTCATAAAGCTTTTGCTGCTGAGACGAAGGATTACCTTTGATATAGGTACGCGTCATATCTCCAAAATAGCCGCTGGATTTCAATCGAGGGAAAATGTCGATGACGATGGGATAATGCGCGTAGAGAATACCGTGTCCCTCCTCGTGAGGTGAAGCACTCTGTGGCCCACAAGCCACGATGGTATTTTCTGCCAGAGCTCCCTGTTGGAAACAGAAAAGTTCGATGTGATTCTTTAAAAATTCAGCCGTGAGCGGATTCCCATGAAACAAAAGTGTATGATCAGGCGCTATTTGGCTTTGGGCTATGATCTGACGCGCCGAGTCCATCGCCTCTGATGTGATGTGAGCCGCACGGCGAAGTTCTTCTATTTCAGGCTCTTTCTTCAGCACTCTTTCCGGCAGAAAGGGATTCGGAAGGACTTCAAAGGACAGATTATATTTCTGCAAAAGGACTAAAATAGCACTTGGGAAATAGGACGGGATATGCCATCGCGAGATCTGATTTTTTTCCTGAAACAGCGATAGGATCTGGACAACTTTTTCAAAAATAGGCCAAGCGAGTTCCTGTGGAGAAAGACAATCCTCCCATAGGAATACCTCGTGAAATCGAGAGTGCTGCTTGAGCCGATCGCGTTCGAGCGTATGAATGACAGCCGTTCGACGATCTTCGCATTCTATCGCCAAAAAAGGATCTGTGACGGGAATTCCGGCCCAATAGAGCATGTTCGCATCACGATGGGTATCGGAAAAGATCACTTTGGCGCTACGTTCCATAGATGACAGTTTCTCAAAGCATAGATAACTTACAAGCTAGAATTCCAGATGATAATTTTTGGCTAATTCCTCCGCCTGTCCCTTCCACATCTCTCCGTAATCGCCGTTGACGAGATACTGAAGCAATTGCTTGGCTTTATGAGGCTTTCCGCGATCTAGGTTAAGAATAGCGGATAAATAAAATGCCTCGGCCCGTATCGATTGTGGATAATGCATATCGGTCGCCGTCGAGAGAAGTGCGATACGTCCCTCCTCCTTGTCGCCACTGGATAGGAGACTCATGGCTTTCCCGAGTGCCGCACGGCCACCAAAAACCGTATGCCTTAAGCCCGTCTGAGCCTGTTCATAGTATCTGGCAGCCAAGGAATAATCCTTAGCCTGATAGGCCGCATCAGCCGATTCCAAAAAACAAATGCCCGCTAAGGGATGCGACACATGCTGTTCGGCAAATGAAGCCTTGGCTTTCTGATCTTGAAGTGCAGCAAAACGTTTTTGAATATGTCGGCCATGGAAGTCCTTTACCCACAGCGTCACGGCCACGATAACTCCAGCTGTCAAAAGAAAACCGAGAGCGTAAGTCAGATACTGCGAATGTTCCTTTAAAAAGAACCAACACCTCTCTTCAAAGGAGATCTCTTTCCTGAAGGCGACATCGATGACTTTCGAAGGATCATTGGCGTTACGATGGATCATAGCTTTGCTAATTCCCAGCAGAAATAAGAGAAGTAAACGCGAAAGTCAAATGCTGTGTCCTAGAAATCTTAGGAACAGCATCAGCAGAACATGATCAGAACCTACAATGCGACGTCTGTAGCCGAATACGTACGCTGCCGTACCGCTTCATAGAGCGCCACAGCGGCCGCAACGGAAACATTCAGTGAATCTGACAGGCCACGCTGAGGAATTTTGGCACTTTTCGACAATGAATGCTGAAACCAATGATCCGCAAGGCCGTCCTTTTCCGATCCGAGGATAATGGCCGTCGCTCGCGTCATATCGATGGACCAAAAATCGACCTTAGCATGAGGTGTCATGACAATCCATTGCCATTCTTTTGTCTGGCTATAATGTTCCCATTCTTGGAAGTGAGTCAGGATCACAGGGATAGAAAAAATGGCTCCCTGAGAAGCTCGGATGCAGTGGGGATTATAGAGATCGGTAGAAGGATCCAGGACGATCATCGCATCGGCTCCGACCGCATCGGCACTGCGCATCATCGCCCCCAAATTACCGGGTTTTTCGATATGGTCGACGACCAGCAGCAATGGAGCCGCAAGGTGATCCAGTAACTGCCAATCTCTGCTTGGTAAAGGTAAACCGATACCCATGAGGCCATCCATTCCCTCGCGTAGGGAGATTTTTTCAAAGGCATAGGCCGAAACTTCATAAACGGGGATGAGGGCTTCCGACAGCAGATGTTTTCGAAAAGCATGATATTCCGGTGAGGAGAAATAAGCCGGACAGCAATAGATTTCGCGGAGACAATGTGCCTGATAAGCTCGCATGAGTTCCCGCAGGCCTTCCACGAGGTAAAGCTTGTGCTCATCGCGGGCCGAGCGTTTTTTTAGTTTGTCGAGGAACTGAATCCGCGGATTCTTTCGGCTGGAAAGGATGTCGTCCATAGGAAGCAGCAGGTGAATTTTTCGAGTGATGTCGATCATCGAGCCATTACTTTACCGCCTTTGAGTCCTTTGGACTCTTGCTCGCTACACGAGCGGCGCTTTCAGGAAATGAAGGGCCCCTTCATTTCCTGAAAGCGCAAAGGCGGTAACATAAACCACAGACGCGAGAAGGAGCATATTCCAATCTTCAGTACCGTTCCGAGATTTCTCTAAAACGAAAAAAATTACGCTGCACCCCTACGCCAAACACTCGTAATGCCCAGAAGGAGACTTGGAGATAATCTGCTGCAACTCCAACATCTGAAGACTCGATATGATGGGCTGTGGATGATGCTCGAGTTTCTGAAAGATATCCTCGATCGTCAATTTTTCATGCTGAAAAATGAGATCGTAGAGAGTTTTTTCGAGCTCTGTCTTTAAAAGTTCCGTCACGGGTGCTCGAGTTGTTTTGGGAAAAGCATTCGGCGACGCCATCGCATCGGACAAAAAATGTTTTCCTCTGAGAAAAGGCAGTTCTTCAAAAATATCTTCCACCTTACAAAGTAGTGTCGCTCCATCACGTATAAGCTCCAAACATCCCTGACTCGTGGGATGGTCGATGCGTCCTGGGATGGCAAATACCTGTCTGCCCTGTTCAGCCGCCATACGAGCGGTGATCATACTCCCGCCATGACAAGTGGTCTCGACGATGATGATCGCCTGGCACAATCCGGAAATGATGCGATTTCTCATCGGGAAATGATGCTTTTCTGCCGAACAACCCAGTGAAAATTCGGACAGCACAGCACTAGCCGGTGCCTGAATGATTCTTTGGTAAAGTTTAGAATGCTGACGCGGATAGATGACATCGACGCCCGTCCCAAGCACCGCAATAGTACTCCCCTTGGCATCCAGCGCTCCCTCATGGGCCGCAGCATCGATTCCCTGAGCCATGCCACTCACAATGGTATAACCTTTTTGCGCCAACTCATAGGCCAGTTGATGAGCTACTTTCAGCCCGTAAGGCGTCGCTTGTCGACTTCCGATAATGGCAATGCACGCATCCGTGGCCACCCAATGACCTCGGCTGTAAAGCCCTATCGGAGGATCGTAAATTTCGCGAAGCAAAGGAGGATAAAGATCATCATCGCTCGTGAAGAAGAGAATCCCCTGCTGTTGCATCTTCTTCCATTCTTCCTCGAGGGAAAAGTAACGGTCATAATGGAGAATAATTTCCCGCGTCGCCGCTGACAATTCCGAAACATTCTGCAATACCTCTTGACTGGCTTCAAAGATGAGCCTAGGGTCATTATGGAAATGGGAACAGAGCTTGCGATAGGTCACGGGACCGATTTTTGGAAGTGCATTGAGCAATAGACAGGCTTGAACTTTTGAGAGCTGTTCCATGAAGCGAATGGTCTGTCATACTTTTTCTTTCTTGTCTAGACAAAAATAGCACCTCGTCGGAATTTGCCTCTTCAGGCTCTTTCGTTCTCTATAGTTTAAGACAAAAATCAAACAAAGGCTGCTTCGGAAATATAAAATATAGAGAAATAAAAGATATAGAGGTCTTACTTTCGGAGTTACTGCCCCGTCTCTCATGGCTACCGCTAGGCATCATGTCTAGAGGGTGCGGTCAGAATCAGGCGGCAATTTTTTCGTCTTGTTCCACAATTCATCGGATATCTCGTATCCCCTATGTGTCATTTCCTCCATTTTCTTCTCTTTTTCCTCTGTTAACCTTTTATTTGACGACACCCTCTAGGCCATCAGAAAATTCTGAATATTTTCCACAAGTGCCGGACCGGCATCTTCCAGCACATAATGACCGGCATCGGAAAATGGCAGTGCCTGCGCCTGGGGAAATATTTTTTGCCATTCCTTGAAAAATGTCTCCGTAAAACAGAAATCTTTCATCCCCCAAGCGAGGAGAATAGGCTTTTCTTCCAACGTTGGCAATTGTCGCTCGATGGCCTGGAGTGTCTTCCAGGTCTTGTGAGAGGCCCTCATGGGAATATCCTTCACAAAAGCATCGATGGCCACGCGATTGGCCCACGAATCATAGGGGAAAAGATAGGCTTTACGTATCTCTTCTGAAAGCGGCTTCTGGACGCAGCTATAAGTCGCCGATCGCGCGAATATGTTGAGTCCTTTTATCAAAAATGTTCCCGGGAAAATGGTCTTGGCCAATGCGATCTGCCACGGAATATGTCGAGAAGCAAAGGCCGCACCATTCGTGATGATGATGCGTTGGACTCGGTCGGTGTAGAGTTCGGCGATGGCCATGCCGACCGGACAACCCCAATCATGTACGATGACATGAAACGTACTGGGCTGTATCTTCTCGATGAGAGCCGAGGCATTGGCGATGTGATTGTCCAGACAATAGGAATATCGCTGAGGCTTATCGGACAATCCGCAGCCGATATGATCGAGTGCAATGCAGCGAAAATTTTCACGCAAGTGCCCTATGAGACGGCGGTAATAAAATGACCACGTCGGGTTGCCGTGAAACATAAAGACACACTCGCCATTGCCCTCATCCACATAATGCAACCGATGTCCCTCGGCTGTTTTCAGGATGTGGGCCTCAAAGGGATACTCCTTCTTCAATCCTACCGGTAAATCATTTTCCACCGGATAGAAAAAAGATAAAACGCCTCATGGCACAAGGATAGATTCTTTTTTCACAAATTTCATGATCCATTATACTTATTACACCTATACTATATTCATTACACTTATTCCTCATTAAACTTCTTTCGAAACGGTATTGAGACGCCTATTAAACAACAAAATCCCTCTGTCGATAAATCCTTTAAACTCAAATATCTCATACTTAGCTCTCTAAACTGCTATCTCTTTATAACGCTTTATAGGCCTTTTTCATCGTTTCGAAAGGAGTCTACTCTATTTTTTTGCATGCTCAGACCCGAAATGAAAATAGTCCTATCTTCCTTATTTCCATCGCGTCCAAAATTTTTCTCATAGTAGGATGATCCGTAGCTCCGATCGCTATATTTTCGCCATATGGTGGCGCTATTTTTGGCTCTGCCTATCTCTTGCTCTCGGCATCCTGCTCCTGGAAGACATGTACAATCACCTCCACGGACTACTGCAAAAGGACGCGACATTACTTCAAATCGGATATTATTATCTCCTGGTCTGTCCGCAACTCTCTCCACTTGTCATTCCGATAGCTTTTTTCCTATCGCTATTGCTCGCATTGGGAGAACTACGTCAACATAACGAAATTACAGCTCTTCAAGTATCCGGAATATCTTTAGGGAAAATAACTCGGTCGCTAGCCTGTGTCAGTATTCTGCTATCATTACTCCTAACCTATTTCCAATGCCATCTCATCCCCTATACTCAGGAAATTTTTCGGGAATATCAGCGACACTTGGCGGCTTCAACGGGCTATGATCCGACCGAGAAAATACTTCATCACGTAGGCTGGAATGACACGAAACAACATCGACTTTGGTATATGCGGGAATTAGAACCTTTACAGGGAATCGCCACAGCTGTTAATCTGCATGAAAAGGACTCCGATGGGCATGAACTCAGGCGTATTTCTGCTTCTAAGGCTATCTTTCATGAAGCGACAAAATGTTGGACTTTCTATCAGGGTCGAATCGTCACCTTCGATCCTCAAAGCTATTATCCATTATCCAATGTCGTATTCGATCGCTACGATATGGAAGATTCTTGGAGCTCTCCGGAACTCTTCACGCTTTATCATAAAAAACCAGAGGAATTGACGTTTAAGGAATTACGAATGATACTGTACCGGGAGCAAGAAATCTCAAAAAAAGAAAATTCTTGGCTTCCATCCGGAGATAAATCGAAACCGCAACGTATTCTCTATTGGAGTCGCATCTTCTCGCCATGGTCCTGCTGGATCATCTTCATAATAGCTCTTCCATGCGCCGCCATAGGAAGTCGGGCGCATTCCATGGCGAGTATCTCCAAAGCAACGGGATTTCTCTTCGCCTTCTATCTTCTCTCCCATTGCTGTCGCGCCCTTGGCCTTCATGGAGCTCTATCCCCTCTACTAGCGGCCATGTGCCCCTATTTGTTATTACTTTTCTGCGTCATACCCAGCTATCGCCGATACATTTGAATCTCGTTACCCGCCCGCCTTTACCCTAAAGGAAAAATGAAAAATTTTCATTTTCCCTTTAGGGTAGCCCGCATAGCGGGCGAGAGCCCTTCGGGCTCTAAAGGCGGGCAAACGGGGAAAACACTTTCCAGGAAGCCATCAAGCAACGACACCTGAGTCATCGATGGGAAAGGCCCTATTACGGGAAGGGTAACGACACCCTCTAGTTTCTAAAAGGCTAAGAAAATTTGTAATTCCCTTTAAACAGGAAGTGTAACCCGACATAAAACTTTTCCCAATTTATGAATCATGATGTTGAAATCCCCTACGAAACTCACTCGTGGTAATGTGTCCAACAAGATAGCAGGATGATGATACCGTTTTCAGAATCGATTCCATAGACTAGGCGATGCTGATGATTGATGCGCCGGGAGTATTTGTTATTTCCCAAAAGCGTTTCGAATAGCGGCGGCGTTTGGAAAGGATCCGACAAAATGATTTCCAATAACGCAATTGCCTTATGCCGATAAGGACTCGCGAGCAGAATCTTGAGATCTTTCTTAGCCTGCTGGGAATAAGTAATCTTCCAAGTTCTCATGAAGGATGATTTTCAATGTGCGATACCATATCAGAAATCGTATCGAATATAGGACAATCTGTCCTATCGGGATGCAGGATTTTTCCCCGTTCTATGGAATTGCTCAAGATGCGAAGGGTTTCGATTAAGCTATCGTATTCGTTTTCCGTCATGATCACGAAGTTTTTGCCATTCCTACTGACAATGCGTACGGCATCAAAATCGGTAACCTGTTTGATGGTTTTGAGAAAGTCGCGACGTAAATTAGTAGCACATACATTGATCATATTTTATATTGTTTAATGTGCTTTTCACATTTGTCAAGCTTCCTTAAAGGAAAATCTCACGGCTATTTTTTGTGTTGCGGAAAGTGCATCCGTAGTTCCGTGTGACTGACTTTCCGAACCGTTCTCCCTGCCTTTGCAGACTAGAAAAAATGAAGGCCCTGCGGCTTTCATTTTTCCCAGGCTGCTGGCTCGCTGCGCGGGCGAGCCCGAAGGGCTCAAAGGCGGGGCAGTAACCAACACGTTCGAAAAACTGAAGACGTCACTCTACCCCAAACCGGACGACGGACTACTCGAATAACCAGAATTCACCCATAATGACCATAGAGACACCAAAATGACCAAAATTCACCTACGGCGCTCGCAAGGATACCAAAATGATCGGAATTCACCCACGATGGTCATACATAGGAACATCTTGAACAAAATTCGGAAGACTACTCCTAGAGCCGGATGATGACAGTTAGTTATGATAACTCAGTCGTTCACCATTTGCATCGACAAAACAGGAATTTTTGTTAGAAAGCACCAACTTATACAACCGTATACCATGAAAAATAAGAACGGGAAATATTTTTTCACGAAACTACATCTCTCTTGCTGGCTCCTGATCATTTCCTTCAGCCATACATTTCATCGCGATGCCTATGGTAAACCTAGTGCTGTCATCTCCACAACAGCCAGCGATTCTTCTTCATCAGTAATATCGCCGACAGTACCAGAGCATCAGGATGTAACCAAAACATCGGCACATTTCCCATGGGCATTGCTGAAACCTTCAGCCAATATGAAGGGCGAAACACTCGCCATGAAGCACTGTCTTGAAAACATTCACTACGCCAAAAAGCCAACTTATCAATTAGCCGCTGAAGATATTTTAGAAAATTATTTCACCCATATCGACAATTCGCACATGCTTTTCCTAGAACCAGAAATCCGAAAAATTACGCAAGATTTATCGCCGAAGTTGCACTCCTTTCTGCAAAGAGGAGATCTGACGAAAGCCTTTGAAATTTTCGATCTCTATCGCCGCCACATATGGGAACGCATCGAATGGATTTTACGCGAAATTCCTCATTTGGATCTCCAATCTCTTTCCAAAGAAAATTTCCGCCCCTATCGCGAAGAACTACCATGGCCTCAAGACACAGCGGCAGCGGATCATTTGTGGAAACAACGTCTTATCTATGAAATTCAGAGTGAAATTCTTTCCCTACAAAATTCCCAATCCACATTCTCGGAAAGAACGCCTTTTTGTGGTATTTTCATTCACATCACTGACGATCCCAAGACGAATGAACCCAATCCTCTCCATATTTTCTCAATGCTGAAAACTTTCCATGATGAGAAACACATTCCATTCTCACTCGTTTCCTATGACGGTACCACATCGCATTTCATCTCGTGGATCCATACGCTGAAAGTGGTTCCGGAGCCTCCGGAGAGGCTTCCTTCTCAGGCAATCATCGACCAAGCCAAAGCCCATATTGCGAAACGTTATGAAAGCTTTCAGTGCTTGTTCTCCGACATTGAACCGTGGTTCGTTCAGGAACTCTTTATCAATAGCCTTGCGCAGCTCTATGATCCACATTCGAGTTTTCTTTCCAAAGATTCCTTTGAAGAATTTAATGTCATCTTGCACAATGCCCTCGTAGGCATTGGCGCTTACCTTTATTACGATAATGGCTATTGTACCATCAAAGAACTTACTCCGGGAGGTCCTGCGGCTCGTAGTCAACAACTTCATCCCGGCGATCGTATCGTAGCGGTGGCGGAAGACGGTCAGGAAGCGGTGGAAATCACCGGTATGCCTTCCTACAGAAGCGTTCGCCTTATCCGTGGAACCAAGGGAACTCGCGTACATCTCACGATAGAACCAGCTGAAGGAGATGCGGCCGACCGAAGAATCATTACGCTTGTCCGCGACACCATTTCCATCGAAAGTGCTCATGCAAGTGCTAAACTTTTCACGTTAACGGATCAGGACAAACATCTTCGAGTGGGCTACATCTACTTACCTTCCTTTTACGGACCCGATGAGAATTCCAAAGTATCGCTAGGCTGTACAGAAGATGTGCGGCAGCTCCTAAAAGAATTGAAATCCAGAGGCATGCAGGGGCTTATCCTCGATCTTCGTGGCAACGGCGGAGGACTTTTGGAGCAATCCATTACGCTTGCGAGTCTCTTTATCCCCAATGGCCCCATCGTTCAAGTCCGTGATCCCGAAGGACGGACCGAGATCTACAGCAGCCATAATTCAACACTGGCTTGGGACGGACCCATGATTACGCTCATCTCACGACAGAGCGTATCAGCTTCTGAAATTCTAGCCGGTGCGCTTCGAGAACACGGCCGCAGTATCATCGTAGGCGACAAGAGTACTCATGGAAAAGGCAGTGTACAAGTTCTCATTCCTCTTGAAAATTTTCTAGGCTCTTGGCTCGGCCCACACAAAGGAAGCATGGGAGCTGCACGCGTTACGGTTAATAAATGGTACCGTCCCAGCGGCAGTTCCATCCAACTCCATGGCGTAGCTTCTGACATTCCGCTCCCATCTTTCGATGAATGGGTTCCCATCGGAGAATCTGACCTGCCACATGCCTTACCATGGGACGCGATTATTCCACCGAGTTCCAGTAAACCCTTCGTATCCGATGAGTGTAAACATGCATTTGATCAGCTCATCGCCAAGCTGCACCAACGGAGCATATCGCGTCAGCAGACTCTTTCGGAGTTTATGCTTTTAGATACCCGCATACAACTCTTCCGTCAAAAACTAAATCACGAGGAGTTTTCGCTGGATATGTTCCAGCGCTTGCAAGAGCGCCGTAAAGATACCAAAATACAGCGCAGGATTCAAGAAGAAATGGATGTGACTTCTGCCCAATCTTTTTATGCATCCATTCCCATTAAGCTTCCTTCTCAATCCGATCATCCGGTTCCAGAAAAAACTTACCATATGTCTGAAGATCCATTTGAGGAAGACAATCCCGCATCCACCTCGACCTCTAAAGAATACGACACGCACCTACGGGAATCCTTGCGCATTATGAGGGATTGGATCGATGAGATCAAAGCATGACGCGGCTATGCCGTAGTGCCTCCGCCAGGCGATACGTCCCCTCATGGACGTTCCATATCTGCCAATCTTTTACGGTGAGCTCCTGAGGAAATTCTGTCCCGCAGGCAAAAATCTGGCATTCTGAAGGCAATGCGTCCCATAAACCTCGGCGCCGACTAGGATCCAATTCACCTGTAACATCATCTAAAAGAATCAGTGGAGCTTCCTTTTTATAGGACTTTATCAGCTCTACCTGAGCTAGATTCATGGCGAGAACGATACTTTTCTGCTGACCTTCGGAAGCAAAAGAACGAACAGGATGGGCACAAAGCTCCAGTGAATAATCATCGCGATGGATGCCGTGCTGTGTCGTTTGCCACAGTTTATCCTTTTCGCGAGATCGATACCAAAAGTCTTCAGAGGACAGAAGCGCTATTTCAGTATCGCCCTCGTAACGTAGATGCGGTTCTTCTAAACCTTGAGGACTGACCACTTTGTAGCAAAAAACAAAATGCTGATTAAAAAGCTCGAGCCACTGCTGACGCTTTTCAGCTATGACGACAGCTTCCTGCGACAGAATGGATTCGAAACTCGATAAGATGGAAAATTGCGATTGCTTCAGGGCCGCATTGCGCTGTTTTAATGCCGTGTAATAATTTCGCAATGACCGAAGATAGTGGGCATCTAATTGACTCAGAAGAATGTCAAAAAATTGCCGACGTTCTCTAGGACCACCGTAGATCCAAATCTTATCGCGATTGGAAAAAACAACGGCCGGATAGAGCCCGATCCAATCGGTCATCCGTCGGACACATTCCTCATCTCGCCAGAGCTGTTTCCCCTCTCGTCGAAATTTCATCCGCAGATCAAAAGAATCCTCGGTATCATGCCGCCCCTGGAAATACAATTGTGCCTGATCCTTTCCGTGCTGAATCCACAGCGGCAATGCATGTCCGCGAAAGGAACGCAATGCCGTCAAGAGGCCGATGGATTCCAGAACATTGCTCTTCCCTTGGCCATTAGGGCCTCTCAAAAAAACACATCGGGGTTCAAAAATTAACTCGGCAAATGCGATGTTTCGATAGCATTCTAACCTCAGAATTTCGAGTTTCATTCGACAGATGGCAGCAGGAGCCGTTGGCCGACGCGTACCTGATCCGGTTGAGATAATTGATCTCGATTGGCTTCGAAAATAGCAGGCCAATGATTGGCATCACCAAAGATTTTTTGGCTGATAATCGACAAGGTATCTCCTTCCTGGACGACATAAGTTTTCCTATAAGTCGCGGATGTTTCGGGCAAAATATGATTCATTCCTCTGGCGGCATCGGTACGAGATACGGGATTCAATGGCTTTTCCAACTCCAGGATTCGACGCTTGAGTTGAGCATTTTCGGCTCGCAATCCTCGAAGTAAGATGGGGAAATCATGGGCATACTGGGTGTAAAGCGAACGATTATGGCACTGTTTCATGAATAACTTCTGGGCTGAATCGATCCACTGTGGAACCCATTCGCGTTCCTTGGCATCTTCTGGAGCACAGATCAAAAATTGGCGAAAATGGTAGATGGCGAAAATGGGATCTTGTAAGGTTTCCCAGTAAATTTTACCACAAAAGAGATGCGACTGCGGCGACGAATGGCATGGCTGAATCACTTCTAAAAACTTCTCCAGCGCTTCCTTTTCACGACCCTCTCGAAGCAATTGCTGGCCCTGCCTATAAAGGGGATCCCCCTCTTCTGTCCATGTTTCGGTCATTTTCTGACAAGCCACGAGACAGCACAACACGATAAACGCGATCGAAATCCGAAGTATTTCACTTCCTTCCAGATGATGGGAAATTTTGTCCTCTGACGGTCGCATAAAACGAGCTTTCTCCAAGCCATAAAAACAAGAGAGAGATCGCTTGCCAGGAAATAATTGAGATTCTATCCGTAAATTTTCACCCCATAAGCTTGGCATTAGAATATTCTTTATCCCGCTCCAGAAGCCATTTTCCCACAAACGATACAAAAATTTATCATTTAAAATAAAATTTTATCATTTTTACCCTTGACAGTCTCCGGCACAGCTGCTTAACATATAAAAATCGACATATTACCCTAATATATTTATGAATCGTTTAGCCCCTAGATTTTTATGTTCCCTGGTCGCTATTGTTTTGCTCCCGGTCTGCGGATTTGGAGTGATGGCTACGGCAGTCCATAGACGCTTTAGATGCCAAGATTGA
>JAITIW010000011.1 GCA_031279255.1 Puniceicoccales bacterium | reverse complement strand
ATTTCGTCCTCTGACAAACGTACTTGCTGCATACTGTCGCGATCCCGCAACGTGAAGGTTTTGTGCTCCAGGGAATCAAAGTCCACCGTGATGCAGAAGGGAGTCCCGATCTCATCCATCCGGCGGTAGCGGCGGCCGATAGCCCCGGAAGCATCATAGGTAACGGACCATTTTCTTTGCCATCGCCGGTAAAGCTCCACGGCCACGGCAACAAGCTCCGGCTTATTTTTGACCAATGGAAGAATGGCCGCTTTAATCGGTGCCACAGCTGGATGCAGGCGCAATACCTTACGCTTTTCGCCATTGATCTCATCCTCGTCATAGGCCGAGCAGAGCAACGCCAGGAATAGGCGATCCACGCCAAGAGCCGGTTCGATGACATGCGGAACGAAACGTCGTTGGGTGGACTCGTCGAAATATTCCATCGATACTCCGGAAGCTTTTTGATGCTGCTGCAGATCGAAATCACCCCGAGCGGCAATGCCTTCCAATTCCTGCACACCAAAGGGATAGCGAAAGGTAATATCGGTACAGGCACGAGAGTAATGGGCCAGTTTTTCTTTGGGATGGACTTCAAGTTCTAACAACTCCGGCCGGATGCCCAGCGATCGATGCCAGCGCAGACGTTCTTCGATCCAATAGGTATGCCATTGTTTCCAGGATTCCTCACGATCATCGATGAAAAATTCCATCTCCATTTGTTCGAATTCTCGAGACCGAAAGACAAAATTTCTCGGTGTGATCTCATTGCGAAAAGAACGTCCGATCTGGGCCACACCAAAGGGTAACTTGACACGTGTCGCATCCAAAATGTTCTTAAAATTGACGAAAATGCCCTGGGCGGTTTCCGGTCGCAGGTAGGCGACATCCGTCGTATCTTCCAGCGCACCAATACGCGTCTGAAACATGAGATTAAAAGCCCGTGGTGGAGTGAGTGTTCCCGGCTGACCGGTCGCCGGTGAAGGAATTTGAACATACTCTTCCGCTGTGGCAGCCGTATAGGGTCTGAGCTGAATCGGCTTCATCTCTCCTCTTTTGGCCAGCTGACGCTTCAATTTTAAGGCCTCTTCTTCGGCCTTGGTCTGTTTATCCGCCTCATCGAGGACCGAAATATAGCCGATCGTCTCACCTTCCACCACAACCCTGGAAAAAAATAGCTGATCGGCCCGGTAGCGCATTTTGGAGGCCCTGCAATCGACCATGGGATCGGTAAATCCATTCACATGACCGGAAGCTTCCCAGACCTTGGGAGACATAATGATGGCCGTGTCGAGACCGATGACATCGTCGCGATACTGCGTCATCGAACGCCACCACAGATCCCGAATATTCTTCCGCATCTGCGAACCCAATGGGCCGTAGTCGAAAAAACCAGCCAGACCGCCATAGATTTCCGATGACGGAAAGATAAATCCCTTACGACGACAAAGGCTCAGGATTTCCTCCATACTTGTTTCACAATGCGGCATATAGTCGAAAATTTCCCTCCTCTTACTAAGTCGATGATTACGGATTTTCAAGGGAAAATCATTGACTTCAAGGATGCATTTACCTCCCTCATGGCAATCTCATGGCGAGATAGCTCAGTTGGTAGAGCAGAGGACTGAAAATCCTTGTGTCCCCAGTTCGATTCTGGGTCTCGCCACCAGCTTTTTGAGGATTTAGTTATGTGGTCCTGACGGTGTTATTAATCGTAATAACCATCTGAAAAGTTTACGATAAAAAAGACACCAAATCTCATCATTCACCACGAGATGCGTACACTTCAAGAGATACTCTCTTCGTGAAAGCACAAACAGCATCGGGAGAAAATTTCTCTTCACCCATTTCGATGCCGAAGGCCTCAAGATCTTCCGGACAGAAGCTCACACCAGAGATGAGCAAAATCCCTCTAGGCCTTAAAATGCGGAGCAGTTCTTTCAAAACATAACGGAGTTGTGTTACCGAGGGATCACCGTTCTGCCAGATGACCACGTCACTGCTGTCATCCGGCATGGCGACATTGTAAAGGCAGCCATACTCCAGTCGCAGAACAAATAGTAAACTTCTTTGTCCCTTTACTAACGTTCAGCTAGAACAGCTACCACATCGGCACAGGCACCGCTTCCGCCACAGGAAGGTACAAGGTGAATACCGGGAATCTTGAGGATTTGAGGAACGGCATTTTGCGGACAGGCGGCAAAACCATTTTGTTCAGCAACGTGCTCCAGGATCCCAAGATCATTCACATCGTCTCCCATATAGGCCATTTCTTCAAGTTGTAGATGAAACTGTTCGGCTATTTGGTGCAAATACTGAACTTTGAGATGAGCAGCTTCCATTATGAGATGACGTTCCGGATCGACACCACAAATTTCCGCCCAGCGAACAACAATGGAGGAACATTCTCCGGTCAAAAAGCATAAAATTTTTCCCGAATCGACCCATTGACGCAGGGCTTGTAGGTCTTTTTTACAAAAGCGTTTCCATTCGCGACCATCTTGAGAGAAAATACGGCATGCATTCGTACAAGTCCCATCGATATCCAAAACGAGTGCTCGAATAGGCTTAGCTTCTACCGAAGTAGCAGAAGATTCTGATATTTTTCCTTCACGCGTCTTGGCATAGTAGGATTGGATCGATTCCATGGATTCGAGATGGGCATGGGCAAAGGCTCGAACATAGCCATGAGGTTCCGCCGCTACTTCCACATAAGGTACCGCTGCATCAGCTGCAAATTCATGGGCTCCTACGAAGAGAGCTACCGAGCTTGCGAGCTGTCGATCGCGCGGATTTTTTGCGGAAAGACTATGGTCGAAAAGGAGTATGTGGTCTAATGCAAATCCATGTTCCTGAGCATAATGCTGCAAAAACATCCATTTGTCCGGTTCGGGAAAGAAAAAATCCGATACACCCATCGCATCGCATCGGCGGCGGTAAATCACTTCATGGGCCGTATCATGGGATAGAATGAGGATTCTTTGGCCTAAGACATTTTGAAAAAGATTCCGAATCGCAAAACCATCATACGTCTTAAAACTCAAGGCATGAGTTTTTTGGGAAGCATTTTTGTCCGAAATATAGAGAAAATCCCCTTCCTCCGTGAAGTCTGGGCCCAACGATAAAGGGTGAGCCGCGTCGCAGAGGCTACTCATATCCACAACCACGCATTGAATGAGAGGAAGACGTTTTGAAACAAAAAGAGAATCTATAAACACCATTTAGAATTACATACTAAAATTTTCACCCAAGTAATAGCGACGGCTCTGCGGATCCGTCAGTAATGTCTGCCGATCGCCGCTGCAGAGCACACGACCATCATGGATGAGATAAGCTCTATCGACGATGCCCAATGTCTCGCGCACATTGTGATCCGTGATGAGAATACCTACCGACTGCTCCTTGAGGGCGAGGATCATCTGCTGCAGTTCTGCAACATTGATCGGATCGACGCCGCTGAAGGGCTCATCCATGAGGATAAATCTCGGTCGCGTGACCAATGCTCGGGCGATTTCCAGACGTCGACGTTCACCTCCGCTTAATGTAAGTGCCACTTGATGGCGAAGCGATAATAATCCCAAATCTTTCAGTAAAGTATCGATGCGCTCTTGCTGCTCCTGCTTCGTCAATGAAAGATGTTCTGCTACGGCGCGGAGATTATCCTCGACACTGAGCTTTCGGAAAATGGAAGCTTCCTGCGGCAAGTAACCAATACCCCATCGGGCACGGCGGTACATTGGCATCGACGTGATACACTTCTCATCGAGAAAAATGTCGCCGTAGGTGACGCCGATGAGCCCTACTATCATGTAAAACGAAGTCGTTTTCCCGGCGCCATTGGGACCCAAAAGTCCCACAACTTCGCCCGTGCGAAGTTCCACATCGATGCCCTTTACCACTTCGCGCTTGCCATAGACCTTCACGAGGCCTTGGGCTCTTAATGTTCCTGAAATGTTTTGTTCATTCATACAATTACCACGGTCACAGCCACGAGGTATTCATCCTTCATAATGCAGGGATAGTTTTCATTTTTCTCCCTCGATCGAGGGCATAGTCGAGGTATTTTCCACAGGTGATGGAGGAGATGAATCACGCCTATCCTCATCCGCAGGAGAAGTATCGCGATGGGTCTCAGGACGAAGTTCTGACGATAGTGCCGCTGGTTCCAGCTTGATCGTCGGCCGTTGTGGGAGTTTTGCCGCACCATCGATTGCGGTTTCTCCCTCGACTTTGAGGTGATTCTGTCGGCGATCGAGAGTAATGCGATCTCCCGTAATATTTCCTTTCCCTTTTTGATAAATCTGTGCGTTCCCCAAAAGAGTAAAGACATCATTGACTGTGTCCACATCGACTCGATCAGCTGAACCTGTCCGATCTTCCTCCTCCTTCTGATAGACATGAATATGGACATCTCCCTCCGCCTGGAGTTGCGTCAGGTGGGGACTTGTTTCTGCTCTACCTTCTCTCTCTCGAGAATTCTCTTCGATGGGATTGCCGGACAGGTGGGCGGTAAGTGCTTGAGCGCTCGCCTGAAAGTTATCGGACTCAACCTGAACATTTCCCGAAAACTGGAAGACCGTAGGGCCTCTTTCTTGGGACATCATCTCCATCGTATCACTACGGATCACTGTCTCTTGAGTATCCTTAGCTGGAAAACTCATCGTACAAGAGGCCAAAAGAGCCAAGCACTGTAGAGGTAACAGGATCATGGTTGTGCCGAAGTTTGAGGTTCACATTGAGAATCGAAGCGAACTTCTACGTTCCGATGAACGCGCAAATGTCGCTTTTTGCCAAACCATTGCCAATCACATCCTGAAGCTCGAAAGCCTCGCCCCTGAACTTGTAATGGCTCACGGCCCTCCACCACCGCGCTCTTGATGAAGATATAGGCCGAAGGGCTTTCGACATACCACGTATCTCCGGCATCTTTCGATGGGAATATGCGCATCTTCATGGATCTAATGGCCACACGGTCGAGATTATTCATCGTCGCTTCTTCTCCTTCGACTTCCCACTGTTTGTGACCTTCGGTCGTGAACATTGGGAGAAAAAATTTCTGAATAGGAGCCTGTAGGGACAGAAAGCTTTCGCTCGCTGCTACGGAAAGCGATGAAAGGAAAAACATGAGCGATGTCTGGAATTTCATGAAGATCTTTCGTATCATCTACACCGTTTTGCGAAACACAAGACCTTAGGCATAGGAGTCTTATAAAATTCTCACGTCTGTGAAAATATTTTATTTTCTGTTCACCTTTATTTTCTCCCCACCGCCTTTGCGGTAAGAAAAAATAAAAGCTCCCGCTTTGTATTTCTTCTTAACCGCGAGCCCGCGTAGCGGGCCAGAGCCCGAAGGGCTCAAAGGCGGGCAGGAGCGATAAAACCTCACCCCCACCTATCTCACTCCATGAATCACCCCACTCACAGAATCTCCATCAGCCATATAACTGACTCATTCCGCAAGGAGCTTTGACGAAAGAATTCTCTGAAGCGCTTCCTTCACGGGCAGCTTCCTATAAAGAATTTCGTAAAGAGTTTCCAGAAGAGGCGCCTGAATATGCTTCTGCTGGCACAGCATATAAAAAGATTGTACCGTAGCATAGCCTTCCACCGTTACCGACGCATCCGGAGGGCATTGATGCCGGACCCAGTCTTGACCAAATTGACGATTACGGCCCCAGTCACCCGTACAGGTCGCCATCAAATCCGCCAGACCACTAAAACCTAAAAATGTCTTCTTTTCTCCCCCTAATGCCAGACCGATCGCAATAATCTCTTTGAGCGCACATGTGATATAGGCGCATTTTCCATTATCACCATAACCCAAACCGTCGCTCATTCCGGCACCGATGGCATAGGCATTTTTCAAACAACCGGCCAATTCGACGCCATAGACATCCTGCGAGCGATAGATCCGGACAGTCGACCACTGCAATTGCTTTTGCAAATAACGCGCAACCTCTTCCGACTTAGCTGCAACCACAACAGCGGTCGGATTCCCCAATGCCACATCGCGGGCATGAGTGGGCCCCGACAATACAGCGAATGTATAGGGCAACTGAAAGGATTGAAAGACATCGGATGGTAAGGCCAAACGATCCGGTTGCAGACCTTTGCAAAGTGAAATGAAATACGCATCCTTCCTTAAGGAACAACGGCTGAGTTGCTGGCAGACATCGGGAAGTGCTTTGGATGGACATCCAAGAAAAATACACTCCTGATCCGACAGAACACTGTAATCGGCCGTGGCTTCAATTTCCGGAGGTACCGGAATTCCTGGCAAAAATTCAGCATTCTCTCCTAATTTCTTCAACGCCGTCGCCTGTTCCTTGAATTGCGTAACCAACGTGACCTTATGCTGTGCTTTGGCACACAAAATTCCCACCGCTGTACCCCAAGCTCCCGCTCCAACAACTGCAATTTTCATACCCGAAAAAAGCTACTAAAACACGTCCTTTCATTTGTCAACCCAGCAACCATTACCGCGATTCGCATTTGAACTTGAATGTTTTAAGAAAGTAACTAAGGTCTAAGACACCGTGTTATTTGGATCGAAGTCCATACCAATCTCCCACAAGGAAGTGAGTGAACAAGAGGCCATTCAGGCAGAGGAATGGGTATGGGTGACTCGTGTACGCGAAGGAGATCGCGGTGCGTTTGACATATTGATCAAACGTTATCGGGAGCGTTTATACGGAATGGTCTATCACATGATGGCCAATATGGCCGATGCGGCCGATCTCACCCAGGACATTTTCATTCAAGCCTTTCGCTCGATCCATTCCTTTAAAGGAAAATCCAGCTTCTTTACGTGGCTCTACCGCATCGGAGTCAATAAGACGCTCGAATACATTCGCCATAACAAACGACGGCGTTTCTTCAGTCTGCAAGCGATGGATGGACAAGCTGTCGGTGAGGATTTTTGGCGATTTACTACGATCCATGACAATGCCGAAAAACATGCCTATCTCCACGAGCTGCAGGAAAAATTGAACGAAGCGTTACAAAAGCTATCTAATAAACATAGAATGGTTGTCGTGCTTTACGAACTAGAAAATATGAGCCACTCCGAGATCGCAGCGATTTTGAAGTGTTCAGAAGGGACAGTGCGTTCGCGTCTGCACTATGCGAAATCACAACTCAAAGAATTTTTAAAGGAATACGCCCATGAATAAAAAAGAAGAGAGATCCATACGCCACACTTCAATACATATGACAGACGAGCGTCTGTCTCAGCTGTTGAAATTGAAGTCGAGTGAGCGACCATCCCAAGATTTCTGGGATGCATTCGACAGGACAATGGAGCGCAAATGTCTACGCGAGCTCTGTGTTCCCTCTTCGATGTGGACACGGCTCAAGCACTTTTTGTTCAGCCGAAAATGCCTATCTTCTTTTTCTATCGCTGCGGCGGGAATGGCTTTGGCCATTATAAATTTTCGATCGCCATTATCTCTTCCGCAGGCTTCGACGTCGTCGTCTGTCGCCATGACGTGGAGTCCATCGCCCAGGGAGTACATTCAGGACATCCTGGGAACACCGCAACCGACAAAAGTTTTGAGCTCTGACATCATTTCGTCAAAAATGAGTTCTTCGCGCTATGTCTGCGATCTCGTGGTGCACACACCGAATCACTCCTGTGACACCATGACTTCCTCGGCTCTCGCATGCTTCTAACGTGGATGATCTTACGGTCAGTCGATCGCATTTCAACGGTCATCGGGGGATGGCCTGTTTGTTTTTAGTCCTTCTCTTTCCCTACTCTACAAATTTAGCGGAGGAGAAAATAACTTCGGCCGAAGTCTTACCTTCATCCGAGATAAAAAATCTCGCCGACACAAAAGTCTCTCCAGCCGTAGAGATAAATCTGGCTAAAAAGAAAATAGCTCCAGCCGAAGTTTCATCTTTATCTGAAACAAAAAATTCCGTCGATGCAAAAGTACCATCGTCCGTAGAGACAAACCTAGTTGCAGAAGAGATGACTCTGACCAAAGCGTCAGCTGCATCCGAGATAAAGAATGCCGTTGATGCAAAAGTCTCTCCAGCGGTAGAGATTTTTAAAAGATACCATGCGGCTGTCGTGCGCGTGATCGGACTCAAAGACTCAAAACTTGACACCGGTGATAGCCAAATTTTGGAAGGTACGGGATTCTTTATCGACAACCAAGCGCATGTACTAACGGCTGCCAGTGTCGTCGCATTATCGGGGAAAATATGGATCGAAAGAGGAGATGAATCCTTTGCGGCCGAGAGGATCGGATTCGATCCCGTAACGAACATAGCCGTTTTACATCTTCTGAAACGACCTGAAAATTTGACCTACATTTCCTATCAAGGAGAAGAGCTAGCCCAAGACGATTTGCCCATCGGTTCGACGATCATTTCCATCGGGAGTAAACTTGGTCTCGATCCCAGCCCTAACCAAGGCATGCTCACCGGAAGGCATCTTCACTACGGTGATCACAAGTTTATCGTGCCTTATGGGAGGTCGAGTCTGGCAATGGATGGTGGCGAAAGTGGTTCTCCGGTATTTGACGCCACAGGACGTTTTATCGGTGTGATGATAGCATCGCTGCCGGAAATCCGTTCGAGTTTTATCTCGCCGGCTTATGCCATTCGCAAAATCGCAGGTGATCTTCTTTCGATAGGTACGTTTTCCTATGTCAGCCTTGGGTTTTCGGCACGACAAGAGCTACAGACTAGCGGCCAATACTGCATCAGCATCATTCAGGTGTCCAAAGATTCACCAGCCGAAAAGGCAGGATTGCATATCCACGATGAGCTGAAGAGGATTGACCAGAAAGTAATTTCCAACATGGAAGATGTGGCCATCGCGATCTTTCATTTACATCCAGGTGATACAGCTGAACTAGAGATTTTGCGGGAAGGACAAAAGCATACGCTTTTCATCGTAACAGATTCGCTTTTATCGCATTAATCAGCATCAACCAAAAGCAGAATAAGTGTCTAATGTCCATGAGCGCTAACCTTTACCCGTGGCTAATCTCTATCCTAATCAGCCGCCAAATACCTTCAGCTGCCACTATGAATTCTTCTCAATTCAAATGATTCTCAACTTTTCATCTAAAGATTCGAGACAAGATCCGAGTCTACATCCCTGCAAACTCGAGGAATCAAATCCTTAGTAAAGCCCTTCATACATTAGAAAGATTAAAGATCTCTTTCAACTTCCTAAGTGCTTCATCCACCTACCATTTTTAAATAAATTTTTGTCAACCCAAAAAATGATTTACGCTTTCAATAGGCCTTGGCGAATAGGACGCGCTGTTGGCTTTTTTCGCCAGAAAATGGGCACGTTCCGGCATCATCTTCGGCCAGTGAAGACAATGGAATACAACGGAGTGTTACGCCTAACT
>JAITIW010000027.1 GCA_031279255.1 Puniceicoccales bacterium | reverse complement strand
GGTTCAAGGCACAGAGCTGAATTCAAGGAAGTAGCCATCTTTTATTCGGAAGTATTTCCGCTTGTTAAAGCCAGCAGAAGCACACTGCTAAAATCAGTGTTGGGCCGAGTGCCGCTAGAAGGAGCTTGAGTGGCGAGATACCACTTGGAAAAAACTTCGACAGAATGGCTGTTCCAGCTGGATTGGGCGCATTGGCGATGATGGTCAGTCCACCGCCGGTTACAGCACCGGCGACAATGGCATTCTGTAGAGCTGCGTTGTGCATAAACGCCGGTACCAGCGACGCCAGGTAGGTAATCGCGGCATTATCATTGAAGGCGGTCAGTAGGGTAGAACAGGCAAAGAGGGCCGTTTCACCGAGTTTTTCCAGAACCGGTGCGATCCACCAGGACTGCAGACCGCCGTGAATGACCAATCCAGCGAGAAAGCAGCCCACGAGGATGGGTTGTCGGAGCGCCAAAGGATTTTGATGAACGGCCGTTTTTCGAACAAAGACGAGAAATAATAAAAATCCGCCGATGAAATAAACAGGTGTGTGGAGCGTTATGATCGTCCCTATTAAAAAGATCAGGTGGACAGTGGTGATCCCGCATGGGATTGGTCTTTCGACTTCGCAATGGGAATCAACGGGCTGTGATGAAGATTTTTGTTGGAGCAAATGGAATTCTTTTCGGAAAAAGCAGCCATAGACAACGGTGCTGACAGCTATTCCCGCGAGCGCTTTGAGGCCTAAGTTGAAAAAGACATGGCTCCAGGTCCATTGCCATCGCGATACCACCATGAGAATCGGCGGTGCGGCGATGTGCGTTAAAGTTCCGCCGACGGAAACGTTGACGAAGAGGAGCCCCAGCGTCGCGTAGGCGAAGCGTGGAGAGGGATTTAACGCATAAAATCGCTTGGCGAGTAGCATCGCGGTTACGGTCATGGCGGCCGGTTCCGTAAAGAAAGAACCCAGTAGCGGAGCGATTCCGAGGAGCGTAAACCACCAGGCCGCAGGGCTTTCATGGCCCAGGCGCGCACAATGCCGAAGACATGTTTCGACGAGCTGGAGTATCGGTCGCGTACCGGCAATACTCATGATGACGACCATGAAGAACGCTTCTGTATAGTTGACACTGTGTCCCAGGTAGTGCCCCACCGCGTCTTTCCCGAAGAAGAACATCATGGTCAGGCAGAGCGGAATGACCCAGAGGCCGAAGATGATCTCGGTTTCTCCCAAAAAATGCAGCAGATGTGTACGGATGGAAAATTTTTGTTGCCCTGGAAGAACGTGAGGCGTATGCGTTGTGGCCCATCGCATCAGGTAAGGAGCGCAAAGCGTATGGACAATGGCGGCCATGAAGAGCAGAGTCGCGACAAGATTAAAGGGGCAGAGCTGTACGCGATGATAGAGAATCGACCACAGGCCGTCGGCAGCGGGTTCCTGTGAGGCGTAACATTCGAGCGAAATGGGAAAAGAAATCGCTTCCGTCATCGCATGAGCTGTTCCTATTCCGTAGAATAGCAGCATTCCACATAAAAACCATAACATCCTCCCCAGGCGAAAGCGACGTAGTATCATGGCCGTTTTTTAAGGGATAAATTGGGAAATGTCACGTCGCTATTTAAGGGTGATCTGCTTGAACACCGTCTCCGTTTGGCTGGCGGGTTTACCGCCTTTGAGCCCTTTAGGCTCTTGCCCGCTGTGCGGGCTGCGATAAGAAAAATGAAAGCTCCCGCTTTACATTTTTCCCTTATCGCAAAGGCGGTAAATGGAACACTCCCAATCCCAAAAATGCATACATAACATCTATGGCCTCTCCATTCCCATCGACAATATCTCTAAAGCCTGAAGGAAGCTTCTCACTTCAACAATACACTTCTTCCGAACAAAAGTCCATCGATGTGCTTTCAGCTTGATTTCGTCGCGGGTGATATTTATCATCGCACTAAAAAAGGAGAGAATTTTTATGGCATCACCGACCGATCTGCGTAAAGGGCGCGTTATTCTTTATCAGGGGGCACCGCATCTCGTGCTGGAAGTACTGCATCGGACGCAGGGCAGGCAGGCAGGTTTTATGCAGGTCACGCTACGCCATCTGGGGACCGGTTCTTCGACGACGACCAAGATCCGCACGACGGACAGTGTCGATTTTTGCCACACCGAGACCCGCAAGTTGGAGTATTCCTATGCCGACAATGAAGGTTTTCACTTTCTGCATCCGGAAACCTTTGAGGATACTGTCCTGCCGCGGGTTCTGCTAGAAGATCAGAAGAAATTTCTGATCGAAAACACGATCTACGACATCCTCTTTGTCGATGATCGGGCAGCGCAACTGCAGTTGCCGGCGGCGGTGACGATGAAGGTCATTGAATCTCCGGAAGGCATCCGTGGCGATACCGCTTCCAGTGTCCAAAAACCGGCCGTGACCGAGACCGGTCTGACGGTTCAGGTTCCGCTCTTCATTCAGCCCGGTGAATCGATTCGCGTCAGCACCGAGGACGGCAAATATCTCAGTAGAGCGTAGTTAGGGTTAGCGCAGAAAACCTTTGAGAATAGGGAAGCCACATCTCTTTTCCGCTTATTCTTAATTCCGAAAGTGTCTTTGTAGGGAAAGAAATTCAACTGAGATTTAATGCTTACCGGCGAAGCGCTCGTAAATGTTCTGGTTCCACCGTACGAAGAACTCTTCATTTGGTTCTCCATTTTGCTTATAAAGAGGCACGTCTACTGGATAAGCAATAGGACTGGCCATTCTGGACGGCAATACAATCATTCGTGGATTATTTTTGGCCTCCAGGTACATCCAGGCGAGGGTGTGCATCTCACGCCAGTGATGATCATATTCGTCTCTTGACGCTGGGCGATATGGGCGAGACCAATTTTTTTTCTCGAATTCTCCACCCAGCAAACGTTCCATCTCCATGGAGGGTCTGATCATAAAGACGAGTCCATAGGGATCTATTGTCCCGATGCTGCTTTCGGTGGCTACGTATCTTGCGGAGCGGTCTACATTGAAGTACTTGGCGTAAGGCATGGAAAAAACCTCGGCAGCATTCGGACTATTACTCATGTCGGCGAGACAAATGAACTCAAACATGAGATCTACCAAAGATAGTCTTTCCCATTCCGTGGCGGTCTGAGGAAGAGCTTTCTTCAGAGAACTTATTTTTTCAGAGGACTCTCTGCGCAGGGACGCAATGCCCTCAACCGGAAACTCAGCACAACCCATAACCGCTGCTCCAACGAGTAGCGCACTTCCTACGATAACTTTTCTCATAGGATATGCTTGGTGACGGCATTTTTAAATTAGTCAAGAGGATTTTTAAATTTTCTGCTTTCTGTCGACAATATTTTTAGTATCTCAGTATCGTGGGGGCACGCTCGCTTCCACCTCAAATCCCGTATCGAGAATAGTGACGCATCTTAGAAGATTCTGAACGAAAGCAGCTCCATTTATGTTACCCGTGATAAAGATTTGATTCGTGCCTCCCTGGAGATAATGATTCGTGACGTCTTCATTTGTGTCCTGCTTGTAATAACGCCCTTTTCTCGTCATTCTAGGGTTATCTGGATTCCGTATATCGTATTCTCTCAAACACTGAGCAGCCGCTAGTCCCTCAAGGACAACAAGATCACAGCCCTCGGGAACGACGAAAAATTCCAATTTCCCGGTTTGGTTCCAATCGGGTAATACAGCAGTGCCCTCACGAACTGCTTTGACAGAAGTCGGCATATCTTGAGCTCTTGTCCACCAAGAACCAGGTTCTATGGTATGACGCTGTGCGCAGCGCGTCAAAACTTCTCCTGGTTGAAGTTTTCTAATGATTATACGTTGCGAGAAATTTGGTTGTGTATAGGCGAGCGCCCGAATGATGTTGCATTTTTGCTGATCTGTCAGTTGACTTCTGAGTTCTTGTGGGTTAAATGCGACTTGTATTCCCAGTGATGCCTGAAAAAGAGCCACGCAATTCTCATCGTTGGTAATATCGCGATTCATATGTCCCTGAGGATATGCATATGGAGCTAGTGGTTGATGTGTCCCTTGGTCTGTAAATGTGTCCACGGAAGGATGCACTGGTATGCGAATTGGATCAAAACCCTGTTCCCATTGTTGCCGGATAATGTCTTGGCTAGAAGCACCCTCTTGCAATTTAAATGGAGTCATTGGAGCATGCGCTCCTACGTCACTTTTTTGATGTAATATAAAATTCATCCCATGATGAAAACTAGATTGCTTGAGCTGACGTCGAAGGTATTGGTATATGATATCTGAACTAAGCGGATTAATACTTATTTCTCTGTAAATTGCATTTAAGTTTTTTTGCAACTCTTGCAAATTGGTTTTAAGGTTTTGCTCGTTATTAACCTGGCTTATTTTGTCGTTCAAGGTCGTAATAGCCGCATTCAGTCTATCTTGAGTTGCTTGATCAGCCCCAAAGCATCTACTACTTGTGACACCGAATCCCAGTAAAACTACAATCACGCCGCTAACATATTTCTTCCATTTCCTGTCCATGAGACCTTCGATTTTGTTTTTTCTGAAAGTGCTGTCAAGTTTTTATCCCCCATTGGATTTTATTTTTCAGCAATCGAAATTTTTCTCGTGTGTCATCGATGACATATATGTATTTTTATGATATCTTTGAAAAATAGGGTATTTAAACTAAGTTATCGGTCCCTAATTTTTTCTTAAAAAATTTCCTTGAGGGAAAGCTCCTATGAGCTTTTTTTTCCTAAAAGAAAGTAGAAAATGATCACTTCCACACGCGTGCGCTTTGCTCCGAGTCCGACGGGATTTTTCCACATCGGTGGTGCCCGGACAGCGCTGTTCAACTGGCTCTACGCGCGGCATACCGGCGGAACATTTGTTCTGCGGATCGAAGATACCGACGCTGAGCGCGACACACCGGAATTCCTCGATGTCATTCTGAAGGGCCTGCGGTGGTTGGGCCTCGATTGGGACGAGGGGCCGGAAAAAGGCGGTGAGTATGGCCCTTACTTCCAGAGTCAACGGGCGGAAATTTATCGGAAATATCTGGAAAAATTGCGGCTATCCGGACGAACCTATGAACAGGATGGTGCGGTTTTTTTTAAAATTTCCGGAGAACCGCAGACGATCCATGACGTCATTCGCGGAGATGTGGTTCGCCAGGAAGAGAAGGATTTCGTCATCGTGCGGTCGAATGGCCAGCCTGTCTTTCACTTCGTCAATGTCGTCGACGACATTGCGATGCGGATCAGTCATGTGATTCGCGGCGAGGATCATCTGTCCAATACCAGCAAACATGTCGAATTATTTCGGGCATTTGCTGTAGAGCCGCCGATATTTGCGCACATTCCGCTGATTCTCAAGTCTCAGGGTTCCGGCAAGATGAGCAAGCGCGATACGGGTGCATTAGTGGAAGAATATGAAGCGCGTCATTTTCTGCCGGAGGCCGTGAGGAATTATCTCTGTCTGCTCGGTTGGTCGCCGAAAGAGGATCGGGAGCTCTTGCCCATCGAGGAAGTGATCCGACTCTTTGATCTCAATGGCATTAATAAAAACAATGCGCGATTTGATGAAAAAAAGATGCATTATTTCAATACATCTTATCTGCACGCGCTAGCTCCGGAAATCTTTTGCGAGAAGGGGTTATCTATCCTGCGCCAGGCTGACTGGTGGGAATCCTCCATCGAGGACGATTATGCAGCAGATGTGTTGCACATCAGTCAGGAAAAATTACGTTCTTTTGAGGAATTGCCGCATTTCGTGTCCTATTTCTTTCGTGAAGAACTTGTCTTTGAACCGAATGAGGCCAAGAAATATCTCCGGGAACCGAACTTCTTCGAGCGTATTGGAGAGTTTAAAAGCGCAGCGGCAGCGGTGGGGCTCTGGGCGGAATCGA
>JAITIW010000018.1 GCA_031279255.1 Puniceicoccales bacterium | reverse complement strand
ACTTTTTTTACTTTCTTACTTTCTTAATGTACGTTAACCACTGATACTACCGAAGGTAACGTAGAGAGGACCCTGAGGGCCTTCCCAATCGACAGCCAAGACAGCGTCCAATCTGAATTGTGCTTATCCTTTAGGACCAATAGCAAGCGTCCCTAAAAGCGAAGGAGATGAGGGAACACTGGGTATTACATTTGCTCATTGCATTTTTGTGCAAGATTTACACGTTACTAGGTGAGATATTTTATGTCGTCATCTATTGGTAAAATTTTATCGGAAAAACGTCTGGAACTGGGGCTTTCTCTCGAAGAAGTTGCGAATGCGACCAAGATCAGGGATGATTATTTGGAGGCCATTGAGCAGGAGCGATGGGATTTCGATCTGCCTCAAATTTATAAGCGTGGGTTTATCAAAACTTATGCCGAATATTTGGAACTGGATCCTCAGGAAATAATGGAAATCTGTCCCATTCCGAGTTATGAAGCCTTGGCTTCCAATGAGAAAAGAAGAGAAATGGTTTCCACTGTGGCGCGTAAACAGGCAGCTTATGTGGCTATCGAAGCGGAACCAGTGGAGGAAGAACAGGCAGCTGAGAGTAGTAACCATACTCTGTCGCTTATGAAAAAAGTTTCGCATAGGGCGATCTTGAGTATCATCGGTACCGTCGTCATAGTCTTTTTGCTGCTGGCGGGTATTTTATTTCTTTCTAAGAAATCTGCGAAGCCAGAAGAAAATACGCTCGAATCCCCGAGCTCTTTCGAAAAAATAGCACCTCATCGGGAGATATTGCTGAGAGCTAAGGGAAATGTTAAGCTTATCGTCCGAGATCGTGACTCGAAGGAGAGAATTTATACCGGTTCCTTGAAAGATGGTGAAGAGCGTTATATCGAATACGAAAAGCCTGTTCAGATTTATTACGATAAGGGTGAACTTCTGTCGGTGGAAATGGCCAATGGAGAAATTTTACATCCTGAAAAGGGCCGCGGAGGCATTGAAATTAAGTAATTCAAGTAATGCGACAGAGGCCTTCGGGTCATAGAGGATATAAAGCACGGCGTTTTTTTCAGATATATGAGAGGTAACGGTAAAGATTTTTCCCGTTATTCGCTTTCCCGAAAGCTGAGTCGATGGATTTGCGTCGGCATCGGAATGGCGATTTTTTGCATCGCTTTATTTTTTTCTCAAAAACACTTTGTGCGCTATGACTTTCATAAAAAATGTCCTTCCGTGCTTTCGGAAGAATTAGTCATTTCTCTTAAAAAACTTCAGTATCCCATAGATATTTACGTGTTGTGTCCGTCGCAGGATGACGAGTGGAAGCACGATTTTTTGTATCATGTGAAGCGATTATTGCGAGAATGTATGGCCATTTGTCCTCAGCCGTTGCGGGTTCATTACACCACTACATCGCAATTATCCGCCACGTTAAGGACTCAAATACCCAATCAGTCGCTGCACTTGGAAAATTATTCGTTGTTGTTGCTGTCCAATGGGGATTATCGCATCATCGATGGAAAAAAATTATACCATCTCGATACCGATGGTCGTTTGGAGTTTCGCGGGGAATTGGAACTGTGCTTGCAGTTGGATGCCCTGCAGACTGCATCGAGGAAAAAGATTTATTTTTTAATGGGACATGGAGAGCTGTCGCCGAGGAATACGGATGTGGTCAAGGGACTTTCGTGGGCCGCGTCGTTTTTGAGGAGAAATAGTTATCTTCTAGAAGAATTAGACCTCACCCAAGGAGGTGAAATACCGGTAGATGCCAGTGCCATCATGATAGCGGGCGCATTGTCTCCATTGCTGAAAACAGAGATCGATCGATTGGAGCATTATCTGGAGGATCGGGCTGGACGTTTATTGGTCTATTTGGCGCCGCTTCAGCCGCATGGTATGGAATGGTTATTTTTTCATCGAGGCATTTGGGTGGATCCCCATCTGATAGCCGATCGCAATCCAGAAAATCAATTACCATCCAATGAAATCGTCGTGAAGCGTTTTGCGGATCATGAAGCGACAAAGCCTGTATTTCAGCAAGGCTTAGGTGTTCTTATGAGTTGTGTCCAGAGCGTTCAACCCGATTTGGGAGCTCCTCTGCTGGATCACCAAACCGTCATGCCGCTTTTATGGAGTTCTGATGGTGCCTATCTTTTGAACGAAAAGGCCTCGCCGGAAAATGAAAGAGAAATAACATCGCAGAAAGCGGAGCCTGAAACAGGTTTATGGCCTTTGGGGAGCCTTTCGGAACGCGGATCGAATACGGACCTCGGAGTGGCCATCGATCATGGAAAAATCGCTGTCATTGGCAATGTCGATGCCATCACCAATCGTCATATCGCGTCGTTGGGTAATCGCTACTTTTTATTAGGGCTGATCCAGTACCTTCTGAATGATAGCGGATCTCTATCATTGCCTACAGTAGAAGTGGCGGAGTATCGTTTGCAGATGACAAGAGCCCAGATGCAAAAGTGTTGGAAAATGTTCCTCATTCCTGTCATAGGGGTTCTCGTGTTGGCTTTAGGAGTTTATATGGCCCGCAGAGATTTATAAAAATGTCTTGGTTATTGCGCATATTTTTCCTTCTCACTTTTTTTTTCGCATCGGTCGTCGTCGCCTTCAAGTGTTATCGCAGTCCTATGGTGCCGGATGGCTCTAGGGTTATTCCGGTCTATCATCATCCGTATTTTACCCGAATTGTCTTGGAGGATATTTCCTCGGGTGCGCGATGGGAGTGGAAGCGAGAGGCCCACGGTTCATCTTGGAAGATGGTGGAACCAATTGAATGGCCGGCTAATCCATTTTTCATCGATCAATGGCTATCAGATCTGGCGCTATGGCGAACATTAGATGTTCAGGAAGCTCTGCTTTTTCCGGAAAAATCTTTCAATAGCGAAAAAAGGCTGAGTTTTTTTTCGGCTTCAGATGGAGTGTCGCTGGAATGCGACGAGAGTTATATTTGGGACAAGGAACGGAAATATGTTTTCCCATTGCCAAAAGACTGGAAAGCGATGCTGAATCCTTCGTTGAAAGATATTTTGATCACAAAGCTTTGGGATTGGGATTTTTCTGAAATCGATGAGATGATGTTGGAATTTCCAAAAAAGGAGAAGAAGTATATTTTTTCAAAACAGGAAGGCGTGTGGATCGCTAAAGAGTCTGAATCAAGTGCGTTATCTACTCAAAAGGTGAATCACTTTTTGTCGTTGTTGTCGAAGCTCGAAGTGGATCAATTTTTGCCGGAGCAGTTGGGAAATGCCTTTGCTTTGGGTTTTCAGGTCCCCGATTGTCGTCTGACATTGCTGAGTGGTCGGGAGCCTCATATTTTGGAAATCGGAAAATCGTTTTATAAAAAATCTCGGCTGAGGTTTGCGAAGCTGGTGCCTTATGAGACTATTTTTGCATTACCCTGTGATTTTTTGCATGACCTTTCCGATCCTTATCATTTTTTTGCGGAGGAGTTTTTGGAAGAAACTTCATAGTTAAAATTTAGCATTTTTATTAAAATGGAATTACGTCGTATCGTTATCGCTTGTGGTGGATCGGGTGGACATTTAGCTCCGGGGATTGCTCTGGCGGAAGAGTGGTCTCTACGGGGCTATCATCCTATACTTTTCGTCAGTTCCAAAGCTGTCGATCAGCAGATGTTAGCTAAGTATTCCTCTTGGTCTGTTGTCGCTTTGCCGGCGAAACCTTTCCGATCAACACCCTGGAGTTTTTTGCCATTCTGCTATTCGCAGATCGTATCGACCGTTAGAGTTCTATGTTTTTTGAAAAAAAATCCGGCAGAGGCCATAGTGGTGATGGGAGGTTTTACCTCTTTACCGGTCGCGTTGGCAGGTTTTTTGAAAAAAATACCCATTTTTATTCACGAATCTAACCAAATTCCTGGCCGAGCGACGCGTTGTTTGGCTTCACTGGCTCGGCGTATTTATGTGCCGCGGGAATGTTTTTTAAAAAAATCACCGATCCCTCTTTATAAAGTAAAAGAATACGCTTATCCGCTGCGTTCGGAATTTTGTGAAAAAAAATCACCGGATGAAGATCCTACGGAGCCGGTCACCACAGAGAGAGAGACATTGCTCCTGTTGGGTGGCAGTCAGGGAGCGAAGGCACTCAATGATTGGTTTTGCGAGTGTATCGCCGAACTGGGGCAATTGGCGAAACATCTCGTCTGCGTGACGGGGCAGATGTATTATGATGATCATAAAACAAATCTGGAGCGCATCCATCAGGATAATCCTGAGGTGCAATTTTTGCCATTCTGCGACGACATGCCATCGCTTTTGCGAGGAGCTAAAGTTGTCATCGCTCGTGCCGGTGCCGGGACTATGGCCGAATGTATACAATGCGAATTGCCGATGATCCTCGTGCCCCTGCCATCGGCGGCGGATGATCATCAGCGGATCAATGCCGAGAGGGTACAGAATTTGGGCTGTGCCTATGTGGTAAAGGAGGTGGAGCTGGACTTCCTGGAGCCATTGGTCAAATGGGTCGTCACTTCTTCCGATATTTTGGAACGCATGCGGGAAAAAATTCGGTCGATCAAAGAAGAAAATGCTCGGGAGCAGATCGTGGACGATATGCTTTCCTCACTCCGAGGAGAAAGCGCTGAACATGATAAATGTCCAGAAACGGCCCATTGAATTCCAAATAATTCTTTAGTGTAACTTGTGGCTTGAAAATCAAAAAATAGATTGCGTTTCTAAGTTCCTTTGGGAGGGGAAAATTTCCCCATGGCGGAGAGAGAGGGATTCGAACCCTCGGACCCTTTTTACGAGGTCACCTTCTTAGCAGGAAGGCGCTTTCGACCACTCAGCCATCTCTCCGTTGTGCAACGGGATCTAAAGAGACGCCCTTTTAAGGTCAAGGGAAACGTCATGGAGATGTGAATTCCAAATAGATCGGCCGTTGAATTTTTTTAAAAAAATTGCTTTCCGGTTAAATTGAGAATCTGCGGATTAAAATTTTTGTTCGATACTTCAAAAATACTCGCTCTTTTATCTCCGTATTCCATGTCCGCCCACTCTCTTTTTTGGCTGCTTGATTTGACGACACACTCTCATTCAGGATCTGCGTCGGGGCGAAAATATTCAGAACACTTACGATTTCACGACTTTTGGGGCAAGTTCTCTTGCGAGTCATCTCGATTTGTTAGCTCATCCATCGGGTCTATCTCAGTTTGCCGCATTTAGAGCCCTACGGGCTCGCCTGCGCAGCAGGCAGGCGGAGTAGGAAAAATGGAAAGCTTCCCAGCTTTCATTTTTTCCACCCGCAAAGGCGGCAAAAAATAAAAGCTGAAATGTCGAAAAGAATTCTTTAGGAATGCTGACAGCGCCGCATGGCATCGGCTTCTAACTCTGACTTTAAAATCGCCAGCTGATGCTCGACTTCTTCTTTCACTTTTTCGAGATCTTCTTGGTGAGAAATTTCTTTCTGGCCAAAAAGATAGTATTTAATTTTCGGTTCCGTGCCGCTACCACGTACGGCAAAGCGATAGCGATTGGCCAATGTGATGAAGAAGAAATTTTCAGCCGGAATCAGATCACCATCCTCATCCTGAATCGTCCCAGAATTAAAATCTTGAAATTGAACGACGGAGGAACCCAAAACTTCGCTCGGGGGAGAATTTTTGTAGGAACACAAAATGTTCTGAATACTTTGCTGCCCCTCGGCACCGTCGAAGGCGATATTGAGTACCGATTCGCCGAAATAACCATAGCGTCGGTACAGTACATCGCGGAAATCGGCGATGCTCTTGCCCTCCAAAGCCAGATCGGCCATCATCTCGCCGGTCATGAGCATGGCCGCATGGGCATCCTTATCGCGGACACGATCGCTGGCGAGGTAACCGCAGCTCTCCTCACCACCAAAGACAAAAAAGTGGCTCCATTGAAGCATCCTTTTTCGCTGAGCATCGCGTCCTGTTGGCAAACGCTCGAGGATCTTGCCCGTCCAGCGCCAGTGGGTAAGGTACTCATTTTTACAGAGCTCATGCTCATAGCGAAGAAGTTTCGCACCGATCCATTTGAAGCCCGTCAATGTATTGATGCACCGAATGCCATGATGCGCAGCGATGGCTTCCAAGAGGGGAGTGGTGACGAAAGTCTTTATCAGAACAGCATGCGGCGTTCCTTCGTCCGGGATCCAGCCCATGCGTTTCATCTTTTGCAGTCGAAATTCCGCCAGCAGCGCCGCCGTAGTATTGCCGGAAAGTAACTCTATTTTCCCCTGATGATTGCGTATGCCGATGGCCATGCGGTCGGCGTCGGGATCGGTCCCGATGATAAGGTCGCAGGCTCGCTCATCGGCTTTTTGAATGGCCATTCCCATCGTCGCGGCGTATTCCGGATTAGGCGACATCACCGTCGGGAAACGAGGATCCTGAGCTACTTGCTCATCGACATAGATGGGCTCGATCCCGCATTGCGGCCATAGAGTCTTGGCGATGTGCATACCCGTACCATGAATCGGTGTGTAGACGATTTTCGGCGCATGACGTCGAAAAATATCCTGCTCCAAAAGATTTTCCTGAACGGCCTCCAGATAGCGCTCTTCCAGTTCAGGATCGATATCCTGAATCGCCGAAGAGGGCTTGAGACGAGACAGAAGGTCCAAAACTTCTCCCAATGAAATGGATTGGTAGTGCCGGATAACAGCGCTGGCGTGAGGGTCGATCATCTGAGCTCCATCGCGGAAGTAGGCCTTATAACCATTATCATGGGAAGGATTGTGGCTGGCCGTGATCACCACACCGGTCGTGGCTCCGAGTTCACGAACCGTAAAGCTCAATTGAGGTGTCGACCGAGGGCTATTGAATTTATAACAGATTCCACCTTGGGATGCCCATGTTTGGGTGACGAGTTGGCAGAAATAGGAGGAAAAATGGCGCACATCGTGGGCGACGACCAAGATCGGCGCATCGGTATTTTTTTCGGCCCTGAGAAAAGAAAGACTATAACGATAGAGCGCCAATGTCGCGCGAATGATATTGAAATCATTGAGATAGGCTGTCCCAATTCCCGGGTGTTCCGGAGTTCCCTGTGCCGAAGGTGTACCTCTTTCGGCATGGGGAGAGACTTTACCGATGGTACGGCCCCTGAGGCCACCCGTTCCGAAACAGAGTTCTCGGTAAAATCGGTCTTGAAGTTCTTCCCAGGCTTCTTCTTGCTGTAATTCCTCAAGGGAATTCCGTGCCCATGAAGGTAATTGAGGTTCCTGGAGCCAGGCTTGTATCCGATCGACCACTTCTTGTTTTAAAAAAGAATTTTCCATAACGATTTGAGTGAGTGTATAAAGACTTATACCAATTTCTCACGCTAGAGAAAACGAGAAGAATAGCCATCTTATTTCGAAAAAATATTCATTCTTTCGAAAAATTTGAATACTATTCGATGTAAGTTCCGGCTCCGATGACGGGCTTTTGCGATAGGCTGGCCCATTTTTCGAGAAACGCTCGTTCATTGTCCGCGAATAGGGGACTGATTTCGATATCGAATGGCGGTAAACCTGAAGCGTCTACGGGAATTTCCACTCCGACTTTGGTGAGCCAATGGGCGAACAATCTCAGTTGATCATGGTGGCAGGTTACAGGTGAATCCGTCCCATGAGCATTTTTAATGGGACTGAAAATCTCCTCACGTTTCCCTTCGAGAAGAAGGGAATGCGAGGCCAATGCCAGTGTATCGGGAAGGCAATGTTCAAACTTAATGCCATTGGCGGATGTCGATGCCAAAGGATTTCCGTTATCGTCGATGGCTGGGACTTTTTTCTTGGCTGCATGGCAAGGCAATGGCCCATCATAGTGACCAAGCTTTTGGACAAATTCGCGATCGAAGATATAAATTCCGGCATTGGCAGCATGCAGCTTGAGCCTACCCAGAGGATCGCAGGCTAATGCTTGCTCCGGAAGGAGATCTGTGTATTCGACGAAAGTAGTCCTCCCTTCGCAGAGCACGAAAAGGCCGACGCATTCCTCGGGGTATTGTTTAGGAATGGTGCGAAACGACAGATTTGATCTTTGCTGAATATGAAATCCAATGAAATAGGGGTCGATGACATTTACGAGTGGGTTGTCGATGTGGCAAAGACTGATGATCTCAACATTTAAGTATTGCAGTATATTGACGAAACTGCCGCCGACGAAGGCCCGAAAGACACCGCCGCTGCCGTCAGGCTGCATAGAGATCCGATCCTTGGCTTCCAATAGGATTTTTCCATGAAAATCCACAGCCGGCATGAGGCCCTGTTGGAAGAAGTGGATGTGCTGAATGCCGAAGGAATGATTTTTTTTGAAAAATTGGATGGTTTCTTCATGATTCCGTTGGCTCGTCATGATGAACCAGTGAATGAAATGGCCATATTTTTTTTCGGCGAAGCGAATCTTTTCCGCAAAGACCTGGAAAAGTGATTTTCGGTGTACCGGTGTGACTCCCAGAGTCCCTTTAGGTCCCTCAAACCCCAGACGCGTCCCTTGCCCCCCGGCTATGGTCAAAACGGCGACTTTCCCTGCATGAAGTGCCGCTTCGCCTTGAACATAGGCTTCTTCCCAGAGGGATTGATCGGCTTCTGTTTCGGGAAGTTTGAGATAGGGTGCCGAGGAAAAGGTTTTGTCCGGCGCAGAGGTATTTTTATGCTGTTCCGGGAAAAGAAAAGCACGGATATGTTCTGAAATTTTTGGCAAATCAATGGACTCCGCCTGCCGGATGAGATGTGATCGCTGGTAGCCATCGAGATCATTCCAAAATCTGAAAACCTGCGATTGGCCATAACATTCGAAATGTTCTTGTATGGCCTTTGCTTTTTCTTCGAAGGGGTAATTTTCCATGGATTGGCAATTATCTACAAATTTTCGGGCGTATTTTCAAAACGGAAAAGAATTTCCTCATCGTGAAGATAACCCATGTGCTGCTTGACGACATGTTCAAAAAATTCTTCGTCCGTCAGGAGATGCTGAAGATGAGCTTGTTGCTGTTGATGTACATGGCGTAATTGCTCGAGTCGATGGGATTGTTCTTCTTCCCGCCATAGGATGTGGCGGTATTCCTGATAGGTGCGATGGAGATGTGTCCCCATGAATCCAAGCGCTATGAGCCATATGCACCATGCGCTGGAGAGCGCCACTCTATGTAAAATTGAGATCAATGAAAACATTTCGCCGGGAGGTTTAAATTTCCTTTTCTGTATGCTAATAGCTTATCGACAGTTGACAAGGATTTTGAGGCAAGATTGATAAGATCTGAGAAATTCATTCATGGTTTATTTTATGAGCACCCATGTTGTTTAGGCTTTTCATCTTTATTTTTTCGGTAAATTATAAGTCCTACACAAGCTTAAAAATGGTGAATCTAAAAATCTTGAGACAAGGTAGAGTTATAGGAGTATGGGGATATTGCTTCTTTTTCCTCTTCGTCATAGGCCTTAAAGGCAATTCCCTTGCGGAAGATTTTGGTTTTTCTCCAGAAAATTTCTCCAGCGAAGAATCGTTTTCCCAATCGAATGGCCCGGATTCACAAGCTGTAGAAATATCTGAACAACGAGATGTAGAGCAGCCTTTAGAGGCCTCTTTTTACGATGACCTAGAAATATCTAAGTCAGTAGATTCAGAACAGCCTTTGGAGTCCTATCTTCGCCATGATTCGGAAATGCTGATGGGTTGCTTGCCGAATGGCTTTCGCTATGTACTTTATCGGCATCCTTATCCCAAAGATCGTGTCTATGCCGTATTGAGGGTACGAGCTGGGTCGCTGATGGAAACGCCCGTAGCGGGTGGTATAGCGCATTTTTTGGAGCATGTCGCTTTTTGTGGATCAGAACATTTTCCCAAAGGGGAAATGATCCAGTATTTGCAGAAATTAGGGGTCGCATTTGGCCCAGATGTTAATGCCTTAACAGGTTTAGATCATACAGATTATATCTTAAATCTGCCCAATACCGGCGATGATCTTTTTTCTACGGCGCTCGATATTTTTCATGATTATGCCTGTGCCTTGAAGATTTTTCCCGAGGAAGTGGAACGCGAAAGGGGCGTTATTTTGTCCGAAGTGCGGGATCGCGATGGGCCTATGTTGCGCATTGCCCGACAGGCGGTGAAGCATATGTTCACGGGAACGCTTTTTGCTGATGCCATTTCCGTCGGTGATCCAGAAGTGATCGGAAAGGCGACCGCTGCCCAATTGAGAGATTTCTACGAAAAATGGTATACACCGGATCGCATGATTCTGGTCATTGTGGGTGATTTTTCGCCCGAGAAGTGGCAATCGATCGTAGAGGCAAAGATGTCTTCCATACCGGCGAAAGAGAAGGTATCCAATCCCTATGAAGGAGAATGTCCTTCTTTGGAGAAAAAAGTTTTCCGTTATTTAAGAGATGAACAATCGGATAAAGTGGCTGTCAGTATAGCTTCTGTGAGTCCGGCATTGCCGAAAGAAGATAGCATTGCAAGGCGTCGAAAGGAGCTTTGCCGATGGATAGGGCGTGAGATTTTGGATGAGCGTCTACAGGATCGAAACCGCGCGGAAGCTAATCTTTTTCTATCATCTCTCGTCGATCAGTGCGAAGTTTTTCCCAGATGGTATTATGGCAATGTTTATCTCGGCGATCTAAGAGATTGGCGTCAGGCGCTTGGGTGTATCGAACAGGAGTTGAGGAAAATACAAGAGTTTGGCTTTTGGCCGCAGGAGGTCGATAGGATGCGCAAAAAATTGCTGAGTGCTGTAGAACATGCTTATCTCGCTTTTGAGACATTACCTTCGTCCGGTATCGCTTCGGTCATGGTAGAAAGTTTGCATAGGGACCTGTATCTACTCTCACCCCAAGATGGCTATGAACTCAGTCGGCGTTTATTGGCTTCTCTGGAGCCAGATGACGTGACGAGAGAGTGGAATGAAATGTGGAGCTATCCCAATCGTTCCGTATTTATGAGCGGACCGGAAGATTTAGGGGAATCGATCCATTCGGAGATCGAAAAAGCTTATGAGGATTCGATGCAGATACCTGTGACGCCGCCGCAGGCTAAGGCATCGGAAGAATTCGCCTATGCCAAACCTTCATCGGAAGAGCCATTTTCGGCATCGTGTGTAGAGTCTCGCCATTATGTGGAGGACCTGGATTTTCATCAGATCATTTTTAAAAATCATGTTCGCCTCAATATTAAGACGAGCGATTTTGAAAAAGATCGCATAAAAGTAGCGATACATTTTGGTAGTGGTTCATTGGAAGCCGAGCCAGGAGAAGAGGGTTTATGGGAATTGCTGGGGTCTATGTTCCTGGAAGGGGGCTTAGGTCGTCATTCCTGGGAGGATTTGGAGAAAATTTTAGCCGTTCGTGTATTGAGGATTCACTTTCATACGGGTGAGGACAGTTTTGCACTGCGAGGGTGGAGCACGACGCGAGACTTTCGTCTATTGTGTGAATTGGCGGCAGCTTATTTTGAGGATCCGGCCTACCGCGAAGATGCTCGATCCGATGCGCTAAAATATTTTCGGCAACTGGAAGAGGGAAAATTAAAATCACCGGGTGCTGTCTATGCTTTGGAAATTCCCTACCGTTTGAGTGGAAGACATTTCGCCTTTCGGCAGCCGGAATACAATGAAATCGAGCGTTGGACAGCGCAAGATGTCGCTCGGCGCTTTCAGGATATTTTGCAGAACGCCTATGTGGAAATTTCCGTCGTGGGAGATTGTTCGGTAGAGGAGGTCATTCGCCATGTGGGTGAAACTTTTGGTCCGATGCCCCCAAGGGAAGATTTCCCAAAATCTTTTGAGAAAAAGAGGATTCTTCAAATCCCTGAAGCGAAACGTAAGAATTTTCATTATCATTCGGATGGAAGCGAGCACCCAACGGCGGAACTGCATCTTTTCTGGCCGGGTTTGGCGGAGGATAACATCGAGCTGTATCGCCGTCAGCTCTTATTGGCCAATATTTTGTCGGAGCGTTTGCTGGAGCGCGTGCGGCATGATATGGGCGAAGCTTATTCCCCCTATGCCCATTACCTGCAGAGTGATGTATTTCCGTCCTATCAATGGATGCATGTCGAAATTTCAGTCGATCCCACAAAAATAGTGTCGGTGGAGACAGTATTTCTGAAAGAAGTCGAACGATTGCTTAAAGATGGCATAACGGAAGATGAATTTCAGAGAATGATAGAACCGGAAAGGAATAATGTTCGAGATCTAAGAAGACGGAATGCATACTGGCTGAACGTTCTGTCTCATTCCCAGAGAGATGGCCGATTGTTGTCCTATGCTCGGACGATGGAGGAATTTTACCAAAATGTCACGAGGAAAGACCTGGAGGCGGTTGCTAAGATACTCAAAAAGGAGTCATTACGCTGTTATCACATTTTGCCGGATAGCTTGCAGAAGAAACGTCATATGAGCCAAAATACCTTTTGGCGCCGGAAACATCGTTAATGGTGAGCACCGATATGCTATGGATTTTTTAGGATTGAAGGATAAGACTTTTTTGGTTGCCGGTCTGGCCAATCGCAAGAGCATCGCGTGGTATGTGGGAAAAAGTTTGGAAGAATGCGGCGCTCAGGTGATCTATACCGTCCGATCACCAGGTCGGAGAGCTTCTTTAGAAACCTTGCTGGAGGGGCGGGAGGCATTGATTTGCGATGTCGAGGATGAGGAACAGATTCGTTCATTGGCACAAAAGATTTTTGAAAAAAATATTTCACTGGATGGTTTTGTCCATTCCATCGCATTTGCCAATTATAGCCGAGGGATTCAGCCATTTCATGAGACAGTCCGGGAGGATTTTCTTCAGGCGATGACGATTTCTTGCTTCTCTTTGGTCGAGCTCTCGAGGGCCTTGAAGCCATTTTTTAAAAAAGATGCATCCGTGGTGGCGATGGGAATATCTTCTCAGGTGACGGCGGAAAATTATGGCTATATGTCGCCGGTGAAGGCCGCTCTGGAAAGTGTTGTCCGGTTTTTGGCCAAATCTTTCAGTCGAGAGAGCGAGATTCGTTTCAATTGCGTCAAGGCAAGTCCACTGAAGACAAGTGCTTCAGCTGGCATACCGGGATATATCGAGCAGTATCTCTATGCTGAGAGGATGACCTTGAGGAAGCGGGCGGTCACGACACAGGAAGTAGCCAATGCGGTACTTTTTCTACTCAGTCCACGATCCAGCGGTATTAATGGTCAGGGAATTGTGGTGAATGCTGGGATGGATATGAATTATTTCGACCATTCCCTCGTATTTCCAGAAAGTGAGTCGGAGTAGAATAGCAGGATGTGTGCGAGTTGAAGCAGAGTGCAGGCTTATGGTACGGCTGTTGATGTGATCTCGATTATGCTCTTTCGTGTTTCGGTCAGAACGGCGAGCTGAAGTAAAGTAGCAGGCATACGCGAGTCGAAATAAAATATAGGATATGTGGTAATCCCGGGTGTGCGATGCGATTGTTTATATGCGATGGCCCATCGGAGGAGCGGCTTTGCCGCTCCTCCGATTTGGCATTTCGTTGAAATGCCTTCTTTGCTTTGCAAAGGGGCCATCGCATATATTGGATCGGCTGACAGTAATGAAGTGGCATTCCGAGATACGCTTCATTTAACTTCTCGGATGGGCCTGTTGGTAAATTTTTTTCATGTGGGCCGCATCGACATGAGTATAAATCTGTGTCGTGGATAGATTTTCATGCCCAAGGAGTTCCTGTACCGTCCGGAGATCAGCACCGTGATTTAAGAGATGCGTCGCGTAGGAATGTCGAATTTTATGCGGAGAAAGGTCATGGGGAAGGCCTGCTTGGGCGAGGTAAAATTTGAGCTGCTGCTGGATATGCCGCGGCGAAAGCGCTTTATGAGGTGTGTATAGACCGAAAAAAACATAGGTCACGGGAATATCCTGGTAACTGGGATAGAGGCCACGTGAGGATAGAAAATATTGCCACTGGGAAAGGGCATCGATGGCCCGTTGACCGATGGGGCAGACGCGTTCTTTAGAACCTTTTCCATGAATTTTAATCCACCGCTCCTGGAGATGAATCTGTGACCACGACAGCGATGATAGCTCGCTGATGCGCGTACCGGTGCTGTAAAAAAGCTCCAAAAGCGCTGCGTCACGGTGAGCGACAAGGGAATCCAACTTGTCCGATGAAAGGAGTCGCAGGGGTGCTTGAATCAGGAGCTCGATCTGGGTTTCGGACAAGAATTTCGGTAATATTTTTTCTCTTCGCGGTAGCACGAGCCTATGGCATGGATTATGAGGCAAGTGATGGTGGATTTGCAGATAGCGAAAGAAGGAACGAACAGCGGAAAGACGTACGTGAAGCGTCGACTTTTTGTGATCATGTTGCAATTCGATCATCCATTGCCGAATATGATCGGTGGAAATCTCTTCCCATGATTTACAGAGCTGATATTTTCTCAAATAATCTCGGAGCTGAGATAATGATTCTTCGTACGAGATCAGAGTGTGATGAGAGAAATTACGCTCATGCCTGAGGAAGGTCATGAAGGAATCGAAGTGGAGAGTGTCTTGAGAAATAATAGAAGAAGTGGTATTTTCGTCATATAACCGATATTCTTCTGGTGAATCTTTCATGAAAGGACTTGACCTTGCGGTGCTTTTAGAAAAGCTTAATGAAGAGATTATGGCTAATAAAGCAAACAAGACGTTAAAAAATATCTCAGGACGTTTTTATGTGGATGACCAATGTATCGATTGCGATCTCTGTCGCGCCATAGCTCCCGATTTTTTTACTCGCGATCACGATAATGGATATTCCATCGTGACATGCCAGCCATCGACTCCGGAAGAGGAGGAGCTTTGTCGAGAAGCCATGAGGAGCTGTCCTGTGGAGGCCATAGGAGATGATGGAGATGACGATTAGGGTCTCTTTTAGGAGAAAGGAAGATAAGTAAAAGGATACAACTCCTGTAAAGAGTGGATAAACAGGGAAATAGGTTTTTTTATAAAGTGCCGCGAAAGGCCTTTACGCTGTTGGAGCTCTTGATGACGGTCGGAGTACTCGCCATTCTGTTGCTATTTGCCGGTCATACTGTCCGGAAGAACATGACACATCAGCAGCTTACGCTGGCACTTAGGATCTTGGAAAATTTTTTATCTTTAGCCATCACGACAGCTCGTCTAGAGCATGTTTATGTACGGATTTTATGGGATGTTGCCGATCCTTCTTCTGGTCGTGAACCGCAGTTATTTTTACTATCTTCGACGAAGATCGGTCCGTCAGCGGAATGGAAATTGTGTCGTACAGAATATCTGCCGGAGCATTGCCGCTTCTTCACCCAAGTGGGTTCCGACAAGTTTCAGGCCGGGGATATTGTCAATGTGTCAGAAGATTGGATAACGGGTGTCTCGACGACATTTGCTTCGGGAACGATCCCTCTTCGGGAGTGGTTATTCGATTCATCCGGAGAATTGATGGATGCAGAAGGTGGAGTTCCACCTTATCGTTCCATAGGGATTGGCTACGGGAAAATACAATCCCCTTTGGGCTGCGTTCTCGTAAATGCCAATGGCCATATTCAATTGTATGAAGGGATTGAAACAGTACAGGATGTTCTTTCTAAGATCAAGCTTCTCTAGAGGAAAGCAGGTTCGTCATACTTCGAACTCGCGGCAGGGTTTTTTGTTGATCGAATTTCTCATAGCCTGTGGAGTCGTATTCTTTATCTTTCCATTGGTATTTTTCTACATCTCTTGGCTTATGGGGCAATCTAAGGCAGCCTATGCGGAGATTGAACTGAGAGAAGCCGCCAATAATATGAAGATATTTTTAGATGCATCGAAAAATGTGCCGGCTTTGGCCGATCATGAAATTTGTATCAGTACCGATACGGAAGGAAAATTGTCGATCTATCCCATTCCAACGACCGAGGAGAGCTTACTGTCGGATACGGATTTTATCGCCAAAAAGTACGATACATCATCCTCGATGGTTTTCCCAAAAGATAACTCTCAAACACTCTACAGTCCTCATGGCGGGGCGTGGACAATTTTTCCAAAAAATCAAAAAAAGACTCCCTAAGCAAGAGATTGCGTCATTGTTTTTTCTAAGGCGGATTTAGGACCGGCGAGTAATAGAATATCGTTTGTTTCAAGTATCGTCAAAGGGTCGGGTGTTATCAGACGTGATCCGCGACGTTGAATGCCTACGATGTTGATGGCGCATTTTTCGCGTAAATGAGTTTCCTCAATGGTTTTCCCCACAAAGGAATGACTTTGGTCGATGAGAAGATGTTCCAATTCTAAAGATTCCTTGATGCGTTTGGCATCAGCATCAGTTTCTTTTTCTTGGAGAAGTGCCTTAGCGGCCTGAATTTGATTCTTTTCCCCCAGCAGCAGCAGTTGATCACCGGGAAACAAAATGCTCTGCGGATCGAGTTTGTAGGAAGTATAGCCTGTTCTTGAAATGGCGATGATGCTGACACCGGTAAGACGTCGAATGGAAAGGTCGCAGATGCTTTTCCCAATACAAGAAGAGGAGCGCGGCAATATAAACATATCCATCACCACATCCCATGGGTGCTGCGCCTGTATTTTTTCAAGCATATTTTGACGCATGACTTCCTCCTGATTCTTCAGCTCTTGGTTAAAGCTTTTGAGAAACAGTAATTCCATTCGATTGTTGATTTGAAGCAATTGTTTCCAGGCGAAAGCACAGAGAATGGAACATAAGCCTATGAAGACGAGGAGCGAAGCGCCGCCTGGAAGATAAGGAGAAGCTGTAGCTAGGAATGCTCCACCGAAAAGCAATAACGCTATGCTGGAAACGCAAAATTCAATGGCCTTGAGAGTTTTCTGTCCGCGGGTAGAAGCGACTGCCTTGGCGCTCAGTTCTCGAAATAGCAAGGAGATGATCTGACGTAAATTACGGACGATGCCGGCAAAAGCTGGCATAGCCATAAAAGCCGCTAAAGTCCAGATGGAAACCGACCAAAGTGCTAGATGTTCTGTGATAAAAATCGCTGTTCCTTGATGTACTTTGTAAGAGGCATAGGAGGCAACGAACATAAGTCCTATGAGCAACAGGAACATGAGAATTGTCTTGAGTATGGGCTTTTTTATGATCTTGATGAGGTCATTTCGATGGAATTCCATCTGGGCACGTTGTAGGAGGCGGCAGTATAGTTCCCCCAGACTCCGTATGCTCTTGGGAATGGAATGCGCCATTTTGCGATAGACCTTTTCGCTGTATTGGTTGAGCAATGTCGAGAGTAGGATACTGCCGATGGAGACACTGACGGCCAGGGACATCAGGTGGGAATCCGTCACCCCGTAAGCCATTCCCAGAGAAGCGATGATGAAACTGAATTCACCGATTTGCGACTTACAGGTGGCAGCATAAAAAGCCGTTTCGGTATCCTCCCCAGCAAGAAAAAGTCCGAGCCAGCAGATGGAGACCATTGTAAATAAAATGATACCGGTGATGCCGAGAATCGATAACCAGTGCTCCAGAAGATAGCCCGGCTCAATCAGCATCCCGATGCTGACAAAAAATGCACTGCAGAAGATATAACGGATGGATTCCGACATGTGCTCGATCTTTTCGGCGATGACCGATTGGGAAAGGATCGAACCGGCCAAGAAAGCACCAAGTTCTGTGGAGAAGTGAAATTTTGTCGCCAGATTGGCAACGATGAGTAAAAATCCGATACTGGTGACGATGAGCAGTTCGGAGGAGCCGATCTTGTCGAGTACTTTCGCGATGCGGGCAGCGAGTAATCTGCCAATGAAAAAGACCATGGTCACAAAAACACCCACCAGGAAGGTGACCTGCCATACCGCTCCCCATTGAAAATATCCCGTCATGCCGATACCGGATAGCACCACCAACATCAGGATTGCGACCATATCGTCGAGGATCAGCATCCCGATGGCCAGTTGAGCGTAATTGCGATCCATCGCGTTCTTACTGCGTATCATCGACACAGCGATCATGGTGGAACTGACGCAGAGAAGACCTCCCAGAAATAATCCGCTCACGCTGTCAAATCCTAGAATAGGTGCCAACATACGCCCGAGATAGATCATCGCGATGGTCTGAAAAGCGACGGCGAGAAAAGCCGGTCCCATCGCTTTGCTGAGTTTTCTCAAGTCAAATTCGAGGCCGATGTAAAACATGAGTAGTACGACGCCGAGTTCACTCAATTCTTTAATGGTACCGGTATCCTGAATCGATGGGAA
>JAITIW010000057.1 GCA_031279255.1 Puniceicoccales bacterium | reverse complement strand
AAGTAGCATTTTCAAAAAATGTTCTTCAATACTTTCTATAAGGCTGATGTAAAAGAGAGAAAGAGAGAACTCCAATATCGCAGTGGACAGTTACAGAAAATACTTCGCCTGTTTGTCGGAAATGATCATACCAACTCGCTTCATGGTTTCCAACATATCCTCCCATACGAGGCGTTTCGTGGACTGGCTCTGATTTCGCAGAAGATAAGAAGGATGAAAAGTGACCATGAGAGGGATGTTTTGAAATTCATACCATTGGCCACGGCAGAGGCTTATCCGACGCTGAGCATCATAGCCCAGCAGTCCATTGGTAGCAGTAGCACCTAGAGCCACGATGACTTTCGGTCGAATAATATCCACTTGGGCCCGGAGATAGGGCAGACAGTATTCCATCTCTTCCTGTGTCGGCGGACGATTGCCATGTTCCGTCGGCATTTCCGGTCGCCAATTCATGATATTGCTGATGTAGACCTGTTCGCGTGTTAACCCCATCGCCAGGATAATTTTGGTCAATAATTGTCCCGCGCGACCGACAAACGGAATGCCCTGGATTTCTTCATCGGCTCCCGGTGCTTCACCGCAGAAAAAGATATCGGTGTCTAGATTTCCGACACCGAAAACCAATTGTTTCCCTGGCCGAAGATGTTTTTGAAAATCCTGTGATCCTAAAACATGGGCCCGAAGTTCTTCCCATTGAGGACGCTTGTCTCCGGATGATAAGGAAGATGTTGGGGGCACATCTTGGCAGGATGTTAATGGGATCTTATCAGCAGAATTTATCGATGCAAGTGAATGTTCCGCCATGACCGAGAGAAATTGCCAATTATCATGACCGATGTAGATTTCATTTTGTCCGAACTCTTTTAGGGCCTGTAATGCTTGCAACAAAAGGGAATAAGATGAATCCTTCATAAGGAGATAACTTCTAATGAAATGGAATGAACTTAACAAGGTATAACCTTGCTCTTGATGTGAATTTATTTATGAAGCTAGCTCTAAAGCTCGTTATGGGGATAAAACTCGGCTCTGTTGGACTTTTCGTTTGTGGCATTATCCTGTCAAGCAAGACCTCATGGGCTGAGGAAATTTTTGCCATTCCCTATGTTCCTTCAGGTGGTTTGGTCATTTCTTCGGCTGATGCAGGTCTTCCCACTGTGGCTAGTAAAAGTTCAGCCCAAGAAGCAGATAAAACTTCTTTAGCCGATGCGAGCCTTTCCACGGTAGCCAGTGTAGATCCATCCAAGGAAGCGGATAGTAGTATCGATAGACAGGAGATTAAAGCCGATAAAAAAGAAGTCATTGAGGACGAGACCATCATCGAAGCATGGGCCAGAGATTTGAGTCAAAAGGCGCTGAAGTGCCTCGAGGAAGATGAAACAAGGATAGGCTCATTCATGAGATCGGTCAGAGGAATTCTATGGGTCGTTCCGGAAACATTGGGGACATTATTGGGCGTCCAAGTGGGTAGTGCGCTGGGATTTTATCGAAAAAGTGATGGGCATTGGGGACCTCCATTTGTCTGTCAAGTGGAGGCCGAAGCGCCTATCAAATGGAATGAAACGAAACTATTGGTGATCCCCATCGAAGATGAAAAAACTCAAGTCAGCATGTTGCTTCCACAGTGGTCTTATGCCATGGAGATGGTAATGTCACAGGCCCCTATAGTAATATCGCAAGGCCCTATGGTAACGCCGCGAGACTCTGCCAGCCAGAACGTACTATCGCTTGCATTGGAAAAATCACCGATTGTATTAGAGAAAAATCTCTTTTGGGCATTTCCGGAATCGAAAGATTTTTACAGGGAAATGAAATTAAGCTTTCATTTTAATCGTGAGATCAATGAAGAACTCTATGGTATTAAAAATATTCGAGCCATTGATATTGTTTTCGATTCCTCAATTCCACCGTGTTTGAGGGCATTATGGAATTGTCTTGAGGCATTTAAGTGATATTTTTTTTAAAAAAATGCCAACGAAATTTTCAGATCAGACCAAGGGATTTTTGCTTATTGAAGTCGTCATAGCTCTGGCGATTTTTGCAGTATCTACGGCGGTAATTTCTCAAAGTTTTGCCAATGGTTTGATGGCCAAATATCAGCGGGAAACTTCGCTGGATGCCTCTGATAAATTACTATTTTTAGTGGATCAAGTTTTGAAGGAAGTGGAGTCCAAAGAGTGGGTGGATGCCAAGTCCGCTTTGCTCAGCGGCGGGACGATGCATTTCCCGGACGAAAGTTCTTGGCAGTGGAAGATGCGTTGCGAGGAAACCGATATATTGGGCCTTTTTCAGGTTTCTTTGGATTTAGTATTACCAAATGGTAAAGAGGAGTACCAATTCTATCACTATGTAGACAAATGGATCGGTATTGATCAAAAGTCGAGGTCGAAGGAACGATTTGATCGCATCAAGAAAGAGGGGCTCAAGGACGTGAGTTAGAAGTTTCAATCGCGCTATAAAACTGTGTCATTCATGGCATGGATATGAGGCACTTCATGTTTTCATAAACCAAGCGATTTTTTAGATGTTGTCGTTGCAGTTTCAAAGCACACACGGCTGAATGTAGTCATAAAGCTATGACGCGGCAGGGCGTGCTGTCAGAAACCTGTGGAGAAGTTGGCAGTGGCTGACTTCGTGAAGCAGGAACCCTTTCGGTTCCTTAAAATCGGGAATCCTCATCCTTTAAAGACGGAGAGATGTTAAAAATAAAGCAAAATATTTTTTGAACGAAATACCGAAGCTAGCGCATCGATCTCTTTTCATCGTCAGTATCTTGTTGGGTCTTTTTTGCACACCTTTTGTCTTAAGTGCTGGATTTTTCAGCCTCTGATTTTTGCCCGCCTTTGCGCTAAGGAAAAAATGCAAAGCGAGAGCTTTCATTTTTCCTCTTATCGCCGCCCGCGAAGCGGGCTAGAGCCTGAAAGGCTCAAAGGCGGGCAAAAGAAAAACAAAATTATAAACAGCAATTCGTAGCTCTTGTCATTCGCTGTCTTTGGATTTCGAAGAAATCGCCCGCGCAGCGGGCCATAAGATGAAAATTGTTGATTTTCATCTTAACAAAGACAGCGGATGGATACCTGTAGCGTATGGAGTTAATCTCAAATGGGATATGGAATGGCATTCTGCGGAAAAGATTGCAGATAGGGTAAGATGTTTTCGTCGTTGACCTCGTCGGCTGTTTCTTAATTTATGCCAACTGGAAAATATCCATCATCGTTATGCTGCGAATGGGAATTGTCGGTCTGCCTAATGTCGGAAAGAGTACGCTTTTCAATGCTCTGACGCGTACGCATAAAGCCGTTGCCGAGAATTATCCCTTCTGTACGATTGAACCTAATGTGGGAATTTTTGAAGTTCCGGATGATCGCCTTTGGCCGCTGAAGAAAATGGTCAAGACGGATAAGGTAGTACCAGCAGTCGTCGAATGTGTCGATATTGCGGGCCTTGTGGCCGGAGCTTCACGAGGGGAAGGTCTCGGGAATCAGTTCTTGGCGCATATCCGTGAGGTCGATGCTATGTTGCAAGTCGTTCGCTGCTTTGAAGACGAGAACATCATCCACACAATGGGGAATATAGACCCCATTCGGGATATCGAAATCCTTCAGACAGAATTCATTCTGGCCGATCTGCAGTCGGTGGAAAATCAGTTGGAGAAATTGAGAAAGAAAGCACGTAGTGGCGAAAAAGAAGCCGCTGCACAGGTGGTGCTTCTGGAAAAATTCTATACTCAGCTCAATGCAGGTAAGACACTCCATACCTTATCCTTGTCATCAGAGGAGAAAATTGTGGCTAAAAATTTCCATTTCTTAACGACTAAGCCCGTGCTCTTTGCTTGCAATGTAGCCGAAGAAGATCTTGAGGATTTATCAAAAAATCCCTACGTATCGCGAGTAGAGCACTATGCTCGAGAAAATTTAGGAATGGGAAGCTGCGTCGTAAGTGCTCGCATCGAAGAAGAACTTACGGCCCTATCGCCGGAGGAGGCCAAGGTCTATCTCACGGAGATGAATATCGAAGACAGCGGCGCGACACCATTGATTCAAAAGAGCTATGAGCTCTTGGGATTGGCTTCTTATTTTACGGCTGGAGAGAAAGAAGTCCATGCCTGGACATTTCGACGAGGCATGAAGGCGCCGGCCTGTGCAGGGCTTATTCACGGAGATTTTGAGCATGGATTCATCAAAGCAGAAGTGGTCGGTTACGAGGATTTGATAAATGCCGGAAGTTTAGCTCGAGCGAGGGAATTGGGAACCTATCGGCTTGAGGGCAAGGACTATGAAGTCCAAGATGGGGATGTCGTGGTGTTTCGCTTTAACGTATGAACCCCCTTTCAGTTTCACTCGCTGCCATTCCAAAACCCAAAAAATTAGGTCGACCGGATATCCTCGTCATTGCCGGTGAAGCCTCTGGCGATGAACATGCGGCACAAATGGTAGAAACTTTACTCAAAGAGCATCCGGAAGTATCGATCTATGCCTTCGGTGGAAAGAATTTACGTCATTCAGGAGCTCATTTTCTCTATGACTTAACGCAGCATTCGGTCATGGGATTTTATGAAGTTTTGATGCGTTGGCACTTACTTCGGAAACTCTTTGGGGCTGTCATCCACTGGATCGTCACTCATAGGCCTCGCATAGTTTGTTTCGTCGACTATCCTGGGTTCAATTTACGAATCGCCAAGGAGCTTTTCAAGCGAGGTTTGAGTCATAAAGGTGGCGGCGATATCTTTCTCTGTGACTATATCAGTCCACAAATATGGGCCTGGAAAGCCAAGCGGCGTTTTTCAATGGCCATGTGGCTCGATTATGTGGCGGCCATTTTCCCATTTGAAAAACAATTTTTCCGCGATACCTTATTGCCTGTTTCCTTTGTCGGGCATCCGTTACTTACAGCGAAAAAAGATTTTGGGGTATTCTACGATCCGGAGGGGTCTTTGCTCCTGTTACCCGGTAGTCGTATAGTGACCGCTCGACGGATGTTCCCCTTAATGCTGGAGACACTCCAGAGACTGCATCTGATATTTCCCAAACTTCCAGTCGCTGTTTTATATGCTGACAATTTGGTATTGCATGAGCTTCAAGCCATAGCTTCACGCTACAGAGATTTACGGGAATGCCTTCGGTTTCATTCTATCGAAGGTGGAAATATTCCCTGTAGGGCTTGTCTTATGACGTCCGGGACCATGTCACTCAAATGCGCTTTGATGGCTATTCCGGGCGTCATCGCGTACAAAATTCATCCCTTGACCTACTTATTGGCCGAGCGTTTGGTAAAAGTTCGCTTTATCGGAATGGCTAATATCCTTCTGGATAGAAAGTCCGTTCCGGAATATATCCAAGAAGCGGCGAGTCCAGATGTCCTATGCAGAGAAATTTCAGAATGTTTACAAAATCCCGAAAGATTGATCAATGCTCAGCAAGATGCCCATGCTTTGAAAAAGGTATTGGGAGTTAAACCGGATATTTCAGTTAGCAAATGGCTCTATAAATCTCTAGAGAATACTTTTTGAAGTTTTGGGAACCATTTACGATGAGGTCCGGACAGCGTAAGGCGGTTCAACTCCGTCAGAGAATGCCATTGGCCAGTGTGAGGTGTCACAGTATTTTTCAAAAATTCTATGACGTAAAATCTTTCCGTAAAATGTGTATGTCCTATGCTTCGCCTTCCTGTAAAGATGGGACTAGCAATGGAAGTATTGTGATCTGAAAGTGAGATTTCAGGAAATTCCCAAATGAGTGGTGCTGCTTTGGAATGTTGATTCATCGGCGATAGCCAGAGTTCATGACCGCGGAGATAAATACCACGAGCTCGGCAGACCTTTCGATAAACCGTCATTTGGAAGCGTGGAATTTTTTGTGCTGTCCCATGAGCATGTGCTTGGCAATGGGATCGTAAGGGACAAGAAGGACAATGAGGATTTTGCGGGAGACATAAAGTAGCACCGAGTTCCATCATCCCTTCGTTGTAAAGAGCATGATGTGCACGATCGAGACATTGATCGGCGATAGGACAGAGATAAGTTAATGCTTGTCCTTTATGATCGAATAGGCGATGGATATTCCAAAACCGTGCCAGTACACGAACGACATTCCCGTCGACAACGGCAATGGGCGTATTTTGAGCCAAACTGGCGATGGCAGCAGCCGTATAATGACCGATTCCCGGTAATGTTTTCCATTCATCTGGTGTCGAGGGGATATGAGCCTGTTGGCTGATCGTCTTAGCTATATGGCGAAGCGAATGGGCGCGATTGTAGTATCCAAGGCCTTCCCACAGGTGGAGGACTTCTGTGGCATCGGCCTGAGCAAGAGCCTCTAGAGATGGAAAGCGTTGGATCCATCGCTCGAAATAGGGTATAACTGTCTTAACTTGTGTTTGCTGGAGCATGATTTCTGAAACGAGCGTATGGTAAACAGAGCGCTGCTGACGCCATGGCAAGATACGAGCATTATGGGCAAAGAAATCGACAATGGATCGTTGCAGGAATAGGATCGAAGCTCGTGATAATGACGCTAGAGGCATAGAAAAATATGTTTCCATACCGTAGTGAAACTTTGAGTTTGGCAATGGGGATAAAATCTTTATAAAGGGCCCACTGGGTGCTTATGGATTATAAAACGAGGGTAAATCTTCTGCTAGAAGATGTTTCGAAACGCTTGGGATTCTCTTTAAAATTCGACGAGAAGAGTGGTACCTGTCATTTTCGCGATAATGCTTCGCAGCGGCATTATGTTTTAGAGGTTTTGGAACATCATGATATGCTTTATATCTATTGTCCATTACTGGAGGTACCTTCTGATAAGCGTGAGACATTTTTTCATTTTCTTCTGACACTCAATTTACACGGGTTAATGACGCGGCATGCCTTTGTGGGTCTCGACGAGGTGAAGAATCTCATCGTGATGTCCTACTCATTCCCCATCGATCTCTTGGATGAAACTCTGCTCTTCAATATGATCGTCAATTTCACCGCTTCAGCGGAGAAGGTCTACAGCACCTTGGACAATTTTTTGAAATCCAATTCCTATGTCAAAGGCATGGGACTGAGTCGCCGCAACGATGTTGCTAAAATCAGTAAATTTAAAATGCGAATTTAATTTAATATCACTCCTCAGTATGTCCGATTTTTGGCAACCCTTATCTTCATCCTCTGCAGAATCGATCCAAGGGGCTTCTTCCTCTTCTGAAGAGCCAAAAGTAGAGGAAAATCCTGTCACTTCTCTGGCGGAAATATTGCAACAGTTTCATGAAGAAATACCACTTTCGACGGTTTCAGAAGCGGCAGAAAAGATTCTTGATTTAGGTCCGGAAGTTGCAGAAGGGGTCATCCGAACCATCGATCAGATGGAACAAGAAGGCGTTTTTTCAGATGTGGATGGCGATGGTGTACCAGATTATAACGACATAACAGGAACCGAATCGCGATTCAGCAAGGAAGAAAGGGAAGGTATTTTTTCGGATGTGGATGGTGACGGCGTAGCGGATTATAATGACGTAACAGGAACCGACTCGCGATTTAAGCAGGAAGCCAGCAAAGGAACAACCGGTGCCATGGATGCCGTAAGGGCCATGATGGGCAGTATCTTGGGTCTCAATTTTAGTCCTATCAGACCCGTAGAACTAGAAAGTGAATTAGGAAAAATTCAAGGAACAAATCTGCAGACGACGATGGCGGCCACCCATAAAAATCGCATTACAACACATTTTGATGTCGGTGTTCCGATGAGGAGCGAAACAGCTCAAAAGCGCCGGAATCTTTTTCGTGTAGCGAATACACTCAAGATGCTCAATCATATGAAGAATTTCTATGGAGGCTCTCCTAAAGTAAGCGATCGCTCTCGAGTAGGCGATGACATGTCGCGACCTCGTTGAAAGATGGAGGGTCGAAATTTTTCTTCTTGCCTGTCTTGGCAGCTTTAAAAGCGTAGGCATATTCTGACGTTCATGAAGGATTCTGCAAAGATTAATGTCCAAAGCATTGCGAAGGGAGTGCGCCTCATATTGGAAGGATTAGGGGAAGATCTCCAGCGCGAAGGTCTGCTCGAAACACCGGTACGTGTCGCGCGTTTCTATGAGGAATTTTTCGGCACTTCTGCCGATATTAAAGATCTTCACAAGACCTTTGGCGTAGAGCGTTACGATCGTTACGTGCTCCTGAGGGATCTTCCCTTTTATTCGCTGTGCGAACATCATCTGTTGCCATTTCATGGTCATGTGTCGATGGCGTATGAGGTGCAGGGCAAGCGCGTTTTGGGCCTGAGTAAATGCATCCGTATTCTGGAACTTTATGCTCATCGTCTGCAATTGCAGGAACGCCTGACGGAAGAAGTGGCGGATGCTTTGGTAAAAGCTACGAATAGCTCGGGTGTTATGGTTCTTCTAGAGGCAAAACATTTTTGCATACGAATGAGGGGTGTTCGGTCGAGCCATGCCACTTATGTGACCCGCGCGCTTCGGGGAAATTTTGCCAGCGATGCGAATCTGTTGTCGGATGTTTTGGATATGATACGATTGGGAAGGGCCAAAACTTGAGAAAGTTTAGAACATGCAAGAGGCGCATATCGTCGGAATTTTGAACCTCACGCCCGATTCTTTTTCGGATGGTGGGCTCTACAATATTCCGGATAAAGCCTTGGAGCATGCGCATCGGATGTGGCAAGAGGGAGCTTCTTGGATCGATGTCGGTGGAGAATCGACACGACCGGGATTTACGCCACTGGAGGCTTCAGCCGAGTGGGATCGTATCGCGGCCGTTGTGAAGACATTGGTACAGGAAAATATTCCAGTTTCCGTTGATACGAGGAAATTGGAACTCATTCCATGGGCCTTGGATGCCGGAGCTTCAATGATCAATTTTCAGGGCAGTGTAAATGATACATTCAGATTGATCGCATCGCGGGAAATGTCAGAAGAGCGTGCCCGATGGGTGTTCATGTACAATGGTCGAAGCGATGACGAGGCGAAGAGACGAAACCTTTCGCAAAAGGAACGAAGATTTGCATTTTTTGATCGCTGCTCTGAAGAACTGGCCAAGAAAAACATTCCGGCCAAACGTGTTATTTTTGATCTGGGGATTGGCTTTGGAAGTTCTGAAGATGAGAGTATCGCGCTACTGCGGCAGCAGGCTGATTTTATTCGACGCTACGAATATCCTTGGATGTTGGCGACCTCGCGGAAATCTTTTATGAAACGTTGGTGTCGAGATACGGAGCCTCATCAACGCCTAGCTCCGAGTTTAGCAACGGCACTTGTGGCCTACCAGCAGGGCTGTCGTTACTTCCGCGTACATGATGTTCAGTCACATCGGGAATGCCTTCAGGCGCTACGTGAGATCTATGGATAGTTTATTCATCAGAGGTCTTCGCTATGAAGCTTGCCATGGTGTTGAAATGATCGAGCAGCGAGTGCCTCAGGTTTTTGAAATTTCCGTCGAACTTCGGGGAAATTTCGATCAAGCCATAAGGAACGATGATATAGCTAAAACCGTCAATTACGATATTGTGGAGCGCTGCCTCGATCGCGAAATCCATGCATCTACTTTTCGGCTCATAGAATCCCTCGCTTCTCACCTGGTAACGAAATTATTTGAAGAATTTTCACCCGTGATGGAAATTCGATTGAAGTTGGTCAAGAAACCAGCAACATGGGAAGGGAAATGCTATCAATCGTTGGGATTTTGTTTGGAAAGGCAGCGTCATGACACGCGTTTATCTCTCCCTCGGGACTAATGTCGGCGATCGCGAAGAACATCTGCGCAAAGCTATTCAGCGCCTACAGAAAGATTTTGCACTCTTTGCCCTGTCAAGTGTATGGGAAACAGAGCCGTGGGGCTATGTGCATCAGCCGCCGTTTCTCAACCTCGTTCTGGGACTCGATGTCCCTGTGGCTATCGAGAAATTTTTCGTCCAATGCCAGGCGATTGAGCAGGCACTCGGGAAAAAAAAGCGGGTTTTTTGGGGCCCTCGGACGATCGATATCGACATCATCTTCTGGGGATACGAGGTGTGCCAATCTTCAAATTTAATCGTACCACATCCGTGTTGGCAACAGCGAAACTTCGTCCTTTACCCTTTACTGGAAATTGCTCCACTGATGAACCCTGGCGGTAAATCTCTATCCTTTTGGATTCAGTGCTGTCAAGGAGAAGATGCTCAGACGGTACGCCGTGTGGGAAAACTCGAAGGCATCGAGCTCGATACTACGGCTCCATTGACCTATATGGATGTAAAAGAGCAAGGTCTCACACTCAAGGGCATTGTGGCCATAGATCGTCGCAATGGTATGGCCCGTGAGGGAAAAATTCCGTGGAATTTTTCGGAAGATCGTTCTTTTTTTCGAGAAAAAACGCGCAATGGGATTCTGTGCATGGGCCGGAAAACAGCCGAATCACTACTAGATTCTTTTGACCCCAAAGAACGTGAATTATGGATTTTAAGCCGGACAGTATCTTTTTCCCAAAAATATCCTCAGGCGCTCATCTTTCACCAGCCGGAAGATATGAGAGATCTAAGGACAAATAAGACCATTTGGATCTGCGGCGGTCGGGAGATTTATGAACAATTTTTACCCTTATGTTCAGAGTTGTATGTGACCCGATTGCCGGAAGATTATCATTGTGATCTTTTCTTAAATTTCCACTTGGAAGATTGGTTTCCTCATAAGTGTATCATAGAGTGTCACAAAAGCTATACCTTGGAACGTTACCAGCATGAAAGGGATATGCCATCGCCTGAAGATGTCGATGAAAAATAGATAAAATTTCTTCTTGTTTTTTCAGTTAAAGTACTTTACTCCTCCCCGCAAGGGAGGGGTAATGGTGAGAACAAAATGGTTACGATGGGTTGTGGGCTGCTTTTTGCTGGGTATCTTATCGAAGGGATACGCTGGGTACGTTGACAAATGGATGCCTGGAGAGGATGAGGTGGTCATTAAATTTGTGCAAGCTTGCACATCGAATCCATACTTGACGTGGCAGCATTGCGCGGATGCCGTGAATCAATGTTTAGAAATGATGGGCTTTGATTATAGAAGAACAGCAGAAGCTTGTCGTGAACATTGGGGCCGTCATTTAAAACAAAATTTTCAGCAACTTCGTAAGCCCCATATTCCAGGGAAATATTGTTGGTCAAAAGATAAAAATACTCAATTTATGGAGTCGGTGAAAACCCATACAAATGGCACACGGATTAACTGGGCAGCTGTTTCACGAGATGTAGGAGATCGGTCAGCGGTACAATGTCGTGCTCATTATAAAGTATTAATTACGCATGGATTTTCAGTTGAAGAAAGGGAAACGCCAGAAGAGGAAGAAATGCCGGAAGAAGAGGAAACGCAGAACGACGGATTTGATTTTTTGGAAGATTCTTCTTTAGAAGATTTCTAGATAAACTTTTAAGACCCTGCGGTTTAGAAATTTTTTTCAAAAGACTTAGACTAGAGTGTTGAGGCGAGGTCTATGTTAAGTCTTCGTGTGGAGATATATAGTGGAAAGATGGATGAAAATTTTTCTTATCTTACTCTGTAAGTTAACGATGTTCCAACACCCCTGGAGGGGAATATGATGAAAATAAAATGGAGCCAATGGATTGTGGGTTGTTTTTTGTTGGGTATTTTATCTAGGGGGTACGCTACAAGATGGATACCTGAAGAAGATGGAGTGGTCATTAAATTTGTGCAAGCTTGCACATCGAATCCATACTTGACGTGGCAGAATTGCGCAGATGCTGTGAATCAGTATTTAGAAGCGATGGGACTTAATTATAGAAGAACAGCAGAAGCTTGTCGTGAACATTGGGATCATTGTTTAAAACAACGTTTTCCACCGCTTCATAAGCCTCATAATCTAAAATCACGTCGTTGGTCAGAAGATGAAAATGCTCGGTTCATGGAATTGATAAGGAGACATACAAATGGCAGACGAACGAACTGGGAAGCTGTTTCACGAGATATAGGAGATCGGTCATCGGCACAATGTCGTGCTCATTATGGTATATTAGCTTCTCGTGAGTGGTCTCCATTTGAAGAAGCACCAAAAGGAGCAGCAGGACAACAGAATGGCAGATTTGATTTAATGGATTCAGATATTCCGGTATGTGATGATTCCGAGAATTCTTTTGAAGATTCTCTTTTGGAAAATTTTTAGATAAACTTTTAAGACCCTGCGGTTTAAAAATTTTTCTCGAAAGATTTAGACCGAGATGTTAAGGCGAAATCTATGTCAAATGTATTGGTAATAGGGGGTTGTGGTTACATCGGTTCTCATTGCGTTCATAAGTTGAAACATTTAGGGTATGAAGTATCGGTGTTGGATTCACTAGTCCGTGGCCGACGAGAATTTATTCCTGAAAATATCCCGCTTTATGTCGGTGACTACAGTAATCTTGCGCTTGTGCAGGCGATCCTTTCGGACAATGCCATCGAGACGGTGATCCACTGTGGAGCCTGGACAGATGTGCGTGAGTCCATCCGTGAGCCAATGATGTATTTTATCAACAACTTAGTAGGAACGACGTTCCTCGTAAAGGCCATGAGTCATTGCCATGTCAAACAGATAATTTACCTCTCAACGGCAGCCGTTTACGGAGAGGTGGAGACAGGATTGGCCGAAGAATCCCAAGTGCCTAATCCCGTAAATCCGGATGGTGCTACGCATCTGGGAGTCGAACATCTGTTGGCGTCGATGGTAGCAGCCGAAAGGTGGAGTGTGGTGATATTTCGGATTTCCAATGTCGTCGGACGGACGAAACACAAAGGAGAAGAAATCTTACCCTCAAAAGATACATTATTTTCTGTTTTAGCCAATGTCATCTCTGGACGGCAAACGCATTGTGAGATTTTCGGTTGCGATAGGCCGACTTTTGACGGTAGCGCTGTGCGGGACTATGTTCATGTCGACGATGTAGCCAATGCCATTGTCTCTGTACTGTCGCACATGCCACCAGCCGGCTGTCAAGTTATCTATAACTTAGCTTCTGGCCGTGGAGATTCGGTCCACGATGTCATACGATGTTTTGAAAATTTTTTTGGAAAAGAAATTCCATTTGTGGAGTCCAAAAGTTTTTTGGGAGAAGTCGCGCGTTCTGTCCTGCAGCCGCGAAAAGCACAGGATGAGCTCCATTGGGAGCGGCGGTTTAATAGTCTCGAGTCTTTGGTCAACGATGTCGGCGAGACGTGTACGATGAATCCTTAGGGAAGTTTTCGTCTCCATCAAAGGTACTTAACGTTTTGCTTTTCCGTTGATGCCGTGAGGTAATTTTGGCCCGCCGCCTTTTGCGGCCAGGAAAAATGAAAGCCGAATGGCCTTCATTTTTTCTTGGGCCGCGGGCCCGCTATGCGGGCGAGCCCGTAGGGCTCAAAAGGCGGCGGGAGGTTTTGGCTTCAAGATATTCGTGAGAAGAAGGAGGAAGATGTTGGGGTATCACAGCATAGGCTGAAGGAAGGTGACTGAATCACACCAGAGGCCGAAAGGAAGGCAATCGAGTTTACGCCAGTGGCCGGAAGAAAGTGACCGAAGTTCCGGGCAAGGTTAGGATCAAGGATTGCGCTTGGCTGTGGCACCGAATATCTTCGGTGCTATAGTTTTGATCGATGAGATGCTCATGACCGCCGTAGCGAAGGTCATCGGTGCAGAGGATGCATTGCCATGGGCCTTTTATGGGAACTCCGATGCGATAGCATTCTCGCTTCACGGGCGTGAAATTGCCAACGATGAGTAGGCATTCTGTGTCGACAGCACCTTGTCGTAAAAAGGCAAAGACGCTATTGTCGCGGTCGTCACAGATGAGCCACCGAAACCCCTGTGGATTCCCATCGTATGACGCCAGAAAAGAGTGTTCGTGGTAGAGTACATTGAGATCGATGATGAGTTGCTGGATACCGCGGTGGTCATCATAGGCCAATAAATGCCAATCGAGGCTCTGCTGATAATTCCATTCGTTGGACTGGCCGAATTCGCTACCCATAAAAAGTGTCTTTTTCCCGGGCCATGCCCACATGAAGCCCAATAAGGAGCGCAATTCTTTCGACTTTTGCCGTATGGATTCTCCTGGCATTTTTTGCAACAGAGAGCGCTTCCCGTAGACCATTTCGTCATGGGATAAGGCCTGAATGAAGTGTTCTGAATACTGATAGAGCATCCCAAAAGTGAGCTGATTATGATGATAGGGGCGAAATAGAGGATCGTAGGAAAAGTAGCGAAGCGTGTCGTGCATCCAGCCCATGTTCCATTTAAAGTCAAACCCGAGACCATGATCACGAGTGGGAGCCGTGACGCCCGAGAAGGACGTGGCTTCTTCGGCTATCGTCATAATACCGGGAAATTTTTTGTGAAGAACATCATTGAGTTCGCGTAGAAAATCGATGGCTTCGATGTTTTCTTTACCACCGTAACAATTGGGAATCCAAGCTCCGGAAGGTCGGCAGTAATCGCGATAGAGCATGGAAGCAACGGCGTCGATGCGCAGACCATCGATGTGGAAGTAGTCACACCAGTTAATGGCACTTCCCATGAGGAAATTTCTCACCTCATGTCGTCCATAGTTAAAGACAAGTGTACCCCATTCCTTATGTTCGCCTTGGCGTGGATCTTCATGTTCGTAGAGACATGTCCCGTCGAACATGGCGAGCGAAAATGCGTCCTTTGGAAAATGCCCAGGTACCCAATCGAGAATGACGCCGATACCATGTTGGTGGAGCAGATCGACCAGATATTTCAAATCATCCGGACTTCCGTAGCGCTGTGTCGGGGCAAAGAATCCCGTCACCTGATAACCCCAAGATCCGAGGAATGGGAATTCGTTCAATGGCATGAATTCCACATGAGTGAAATGCATCTTCTGGAGATATTTGCACAGAACAGGAGCCATTTCTCGGTAGCTATAGGGGCGCGAACCTGTCGGTTCGATGATATGTCTCCAGGAATCGAAATGCATCTCGTAGATCGAAAGGCATTGTTTTTGCGGATTTTTGTGAGCTCTTTCCTGCATCCAAAGGGAATCTTGCCACTGAAAAGTGTCAGGGGCTAGGACGATGGAGGCATTGTGAGGTGGTGCTTCATGGTAAAAGCCATAGGGATCAGTTTTTAAATGCACTTGTTGATCAGCTCCGAGGATCTCGAATTTATAAAATTCTCCGGATTCCAAATGGGGGATGAAAAGCTCCCAGACACCGGAACTTCCCAGTAGTCGCATAGGATGATAACGGCCGTCCCATGCATTAAAATTTCCTACGACGGAAACGCGCCGTGCGTTGGGTGCCCATACGGCGAAGCGAGTTCCCAAAATACCCTGAATTTTATCCCGATGGGCTCCGAGTTTGTGGTGAATTTGGTAATGCTTCCCTTCATTGAAGAGGTAGAGATCATCGGCGGAAAGTGTCGGCGGAAAGCGATAAGGGTCATGCTCTATTCGTGTATCTCCCTGAAAATCCTCAATACGAAACTGATAGAGAAAGGATTCTTGGATTTTGGGAAGGAAGATTTCAAAGACACCCGATGGGTGAAGTGATTTCATGGCGAGTTCCCAGCCAGGGCCCTGCAATGTGCAGTGTTTTGCATGGCGAAGATAAGCTCGGATAACCATACCTGCCTGTGGATCATTGGATCGCAGTGGATGGAGCCCGAGGTAGTGATGCGGTTGGGCCAAGCGCGCTTCCGTAAGGAGCTGCAATTCCTGCGACTCTGAGATCATGCTCGATCAGTGAAGGAAAATCATGAACAGAGGCGAGTATTTATCGCGTGCT
>JAITIW010000024.1 GCA_031279255.1 Puniceicoccales bacterium | reverse complement strand
GACTACATTCGACTGAATTCGAATTCTACAATTTTGCTGAGACGTCGTTCATGTCGACCGCCTTCGAACTCTGTCCCGAAGAAAACATCCAGGACGGAGTTGAGAAGTTCCGGTGAAGTATATTGGCTTCCGATGCAGAGAACGTTGGCGTCATTGTGAAGTCGCGCCAATTTAGCCATTTCTTCGTTCATGACCAATGCCGCTCGAATACCTTGGAATTTATTGGCGGCAATGGACATACCGATCCCCGTCTGGCAAATGAGAATACCAAAGTTAGCTTTCATCGTCCGTATATCCTTGGCAATCTTTCGCGCAATATCGGGATAATCCACCGGTGTGTCATCCATGGTGCCGCGATCGAGGACCTCAAAACCCATTTCTTCCAGGTGCTGTATAACAGAATTCTTCAGCTCCACTGCGTGATGGTCAACCCCTAACGTAACGATCATAAATTATAGCAATGTAAAACACTATCCAATGAATGAATAGCCACAGGCTTATGAAATAATAGTGTCGAAAGCAATATTTATTTTATGGAAGTAAAATTTCTGTAAAAGGTTCAAAATGAACTATCTCTGACGGAGAATTCCTGTAATTTTCGATATAATGTGCGCCGGCTGATGCCGAGCTGTCTAGCCGCCAGTGTTTTATTTCCCTTTACTTTTTTCAAGACTTTTTGAAGTTTCTGCTGTGTTAACTCTCCTTGATGATCTTCTAGGTATATGGGAGATAGAGTCGGTGCCAGTTTAGGCAAAATTATGTTTTGAGAAGGCAATTGTGTGACGAATTTGGGATCCAAATCACTTAAGTTGATCATATGGCGATCTTCTGGCATGAGAATGGCGGCGCTTTCGCACGTATGCCGTAGTTCGCGGATATTGCCTGGCCAAAAATAATGCTGAAGTGCGTCGAGAGCCTCGGATGAAAAGCTCAATTTTTCTGCGATACCATTGTCATAGCAGGCCTTTTGCAGGTAGAAATCCAAAAGTATCGGGATATCCATAGGGCGATCCCTCAGGGCCGGAATCTGAAGTTTGATGACATTGAGGCGATAATAGAGATCTTCGCGGAAACTTCCTTCGCGGATCATGGCCTCAAGCGGCCGATGCGTGGCGGTGATGAGACGAACATCTAGGGTCATGGGTTCTGTTCCTCCGATGCGCTCAATCTGTAGCGTTTCGATAAAGCGCAGTAATTTTACTTGGGTTTGAAGATTGATCTCACCGATCTCATCGAGAAAAATAGTCCCATGGTGAGCGCGTTCGAAATAGCCCACATGGCGATTCATGGCGCCCGTAAAAGCGCCGCGTTCGTGGCCAAATAATTCACTTTCCAGGAGATTTTCCGGCAATGCTGCGCAGTGAACGGTGACCATGGGGCCTGATGCCCTTGGGCTATGGTAGTGAATCCAATGGGCAAAAATTTCCTTCCCGGTTCCGGTCTCACCTTGAAGCAGAACATTGGCATTGGATTTTGCAACGCGGATGGCCTTTTCCTGCAGAGAGATCAGTGGAGAATCCGCTGCGCAGAGAAGATTTCCGGGATAAGGTTTTTGAGATTTTGCATGAGTTTGCGGAACATTTTGCGAAAGGACGATGGCATGTTTTTCGTCATCGTGGGCTGTTTGTATTTCGTTGAATTCCCTCTGCTTTGCGGATTCTTTCGGCAATGTTTGGGATATGGCTCGTATGGGCTCACTCTCCAAAAATTTTTTCCTTTCCTCAGCCGCTTCTCGCAGTGCCCTGCGCAGACGTTCAAAATCCATACTGGTAATGAAATCAAAAGCACCTCGCTTCATCGCCTGTACCGCCATTTCAACGCTTGTCTTAGTCCGCTGGAGAAAATCGGCAGGCGCAACGGAGGAGAGAGGTTTCATGATGGCATCAGTCTTTACGACGATGCAGATGGGGGCATATGAGAGCGAGCGCAGTCTATTTAATAATACCAAATCAAGCATTAACCCAGACCAATTGCTCAGTACGACATCGATCGTCTCCCGGCGCACTAAAAATTCAATATTTTTGTGGTCAGAAGACAGGTAGATATCCCAGGAATCCTGAAAAGCTTCCTTTAGGGTTTCACGAATACTTTTGTCTTCATCGACTATGAGTAGCTTTAGCATAGCGGCCGATTCACTTTAGAACCTAAAAAGGTTATTCGTTTTCATCATCGTCGTCATCATTTTTTTCGATATCGCGGCAATTGGCCATGACGCGTAACCATACTTCACGGAGATCGAAACAAGCCAAAACGGCATCATGGATCAGTATGGTTGCTTTTTCGGAAGAACTGGGAGCCTTCTGGATGAGGCCCATGCTGTGATTTACGCTCTGCAGTGCCGATTTGAAGTGGCAAATAGCCAGAACAAGGTCTTCGGCATCCATGCAGGCGATACCCAGTAGGGCATTATGTTCACCGATGGCGAGTAGTCGGGCATAAATCCAAGAAATCTGCGGATTGAATTGCGGCATAGATTCTTGGTAAAGTTCCCAGTTCTTATACAGAAAATGATAGAGCCCATGGGTCACGATATAGACCGGGTGCTTGTGGAGAGTCTGAGGTCCTTCACGCCAACGCTTTTGAATAATCGCTTCGATGGAATGATCTTCCTGTTGCGTCCATCCCATCTGAATGGCGATGAGGTCGAGATGGTTAATAATATGCCGTAGTTGGATAAATTTTTTGAGAAACAACGTCGTCTCCACATCAATTTGCGTGAGGTAACGCCTCCAATCCGTTTCGTTCCAATTATCGGAAGCGAAATCGTCATCATCTTTAGCGATATATTCGTTATCAAAAAAATTCATTGAAAATTTTAAAATTTATAGATATTTTTTTCATGAAAAAATGAAACATTGCACCCATAGAGCAATGCATTATTCCTCAATTTACGGATAGATTTTTCCTTTTTGGAAAATGTTCGCCATCTCGTGCCACAGCCCATAGGTAAAAAGAAGCTATTGTTCCATAAGGGGCATAACGTCCGCGGTAGATTTGAAATTGTTCCTTGGACAGTGTGTCTTGTTCATACAAGCGCATCATGCCACGACGGATCCCAAAATCGTTCCAGGAGACAATATCAGGCCTTTGGTAGGAAACAATCAGTAACATTTCAGCTGTCCATACACCGACACCGCGACATACTGTCAATTCTTTGATAGCTTCTTCATCCGGCAATGTTCGGATCCGATCCAGATTCAGTGCTCCAGATATCACATTATTGGCAATGTCACGGATATATTCCGCTTTGCGTAGACTCATTCCGCAGGATTGAATAGTGGATAGGTCAGTTTTGTGGATCGTTACGGCATCCATGGGATGGCAAGCGGTATTCAATCGATTCCAGACAGTTTCGGCTGCTTTCCCAGATATTTGCTGTCCGGCGATATTTCTTATGAGCGCGGCAAAGGGATCGCAATTGGTCTCCATTTCTATCTTCCCGAAACGATCAATCGCTTTGCCCAAAAGAGGATCATTTTGACGAAGATGATCCAGTGCTTCATCGCTGAATAAAGTCATAAGATTTTCTTGAGGGTGATATTGTCATCATTTATGGAGTATCGTCCATAAAAGATATGGAATCTACAATGACAAAATTTTCATCCCTAATCTTAAGGTACAATAGAAGCGCTGTGGGTTACTTTATGGTGGTGGTTTTCTTGATTCGAGGATTCCCATGGCGAGCAGCATTGTCAATGTTCACCGCCTTTGAGCCCTTCGGGCTCTTGCCCGCTATGCGGGCTGCGGCGAGAAAAAATGAAAGCTCCCGCTTTGCATTTTTTTCTTACCGCAAAGGCGGTGAATCTGCTGTTGGATCGAAGACGGTACCCACAATCCCCATTAAAGGACTTTATGAGGATATGTTTCCATGAGCATCGTTCTGCAAATTCTGCTTCAATTGTTTCCATCGCCTAAGGCGTTCGGCGATACTGGACTCAGAACCGACTTCTTTAGGGATGTAAAACGTTCGAGGGTCTAGCATAAACTCCTGACCAGAAATATTTTCGGCATAGTCATGACTATAGCGGTAATCCTGAGATTGCTTCAATTGTTTCGCGATAGCGGTGCTACCGTCGCGTAGCCAAAGCGGCACATCTTGGAGTCCATTTTGACGAATATGTTCTCGGGCACGGGTTAAGGCAACGTAGGTGGAATTACTCTTGGGTGCCATTGCCAAAAATACCGTCGTATGGGCCAGATTAAGGGCACACTCTGGCATTCCGACGCGTTCACAGGCATCGAAACAGGCATTGGCCAATGACAGTGCTCGAGAGTCTCCCAAGCCCACGTCTTCTGAAGCGGCAATGATGAGTCGGCGGGCGATAAATCTCGGATCTTCTCCGCCTTCCAGCATCTTGGCGAGCCAATAGATCGCGGCATCGGGATCACAACCGCGGATACTTTTGATAAAAGCCGAAATTGTATTGTAGTGCTCATCTTCATCGCTATCGTAGCGGATCTGTCTCTCTTGAGCAAAAATAGCGAGCTCCTGGTGGCCCAAAGTCGCTCCCATGGGGAGACTCAATATGAGCATCTCCAGTGCATTCAAGGCGCGGCGTAAATCACCATCGCAAAATCGTGCCAATTGCGTGAGTACTTCCGTAGAAGCTCGGCATTGCGTATTTCCCAATCCGCGCATTTTATCCTCTAAAGCCAACGTGAGAACGGCGACGGTTTCGCTCTCCTCTAGAGGTTCTAAATGAAACAAATGACTTCGACTCAGAAGTGGAGGAATGATGGAAAAGCCTGGATGATGCGTCGTGGCTCCCAGAAGCCGAACGGAACCATTTTCAAGATCAGGCAGAAGAAGGTCTTGCTGTGCTTTGTTGAAGCGATGGATCTCGTCGATGAAGAGAAGTGTCGAATGGTGAAGATTTTTCCGAGCTGTTTGTAGAATTTCCCGCAGTTCGTTGACGTTGGATGATACCGCATTGATCTGGATGAGCTGAAGATGCGTCTCGTGGGCAATGACTTCGGCGAGGGAAGTTTTTCCGCATCCCGGAGGGCCGTAGAAGAGCAGGCTGCCAAAAGAATTATGTCGAATGAGTTTTGGCAAGAGCTGTCCTTCACCGAGGATTTGTTTCTGACCGACCATCTCTTCCAGACAACGGGGTCGCATGCGAATCGCCAAGGGAACATAGCGCTGTAAAGCTCCGGAATTTTCGGGATGATCAGGGGCATCCTTCCAGAAGTCGTCTGATGATGGTGGTGAAGTTTTACGATTCACGATGGGGGATTGATATAGGTCCTACATAGGGATTACTTTGTTTTTCTCGGGCGATGGAGGTCAAGGGTCCATGTCCTGGAATGATGATCGTCTGTTGGGGTAATGTGTAGAGTTTTTGGCGAATGCTTTGGAAGAGGAGGGATTTCTGGCCACCGGGAAGATCGGAACGCCCTACGCCGCCGGCAAAAAGGGTATCTCCGACAAATGCCAAGGATGCTGATGGAAAATAATAAGCAAAACTTCCCGGCGAATGGCCAGGGACGTGAAATGCTTGCAGAGCGAGCGATGGGGATGGAAAAATTTCATAAACTTTTCCGTCCTCCATAAAGCGATCAGCGGCACATGGAGATATGTCGTGCATATCGATTCCGAATGCCGTCATGATTTCCGGGTGCTGTAAGCAAAACGCATCGGCTTCCCCGGCCCATAGAGGGATATGATGCTCGGCAAAATGGAAAGCATCGGTCATGTGATCCCAGTGACCATGGGTTATGAGGAGATGAGCCGGTGTCCATTGGCATAATAATGGATGAGTCTGAAGCAAATCCCAGATCCCAGGCGGAGCATCGATGACGGCGACCTGTTGCGACACCCTGTCGACGATAAAGCCGACGTTCGTCTCTAAAGGCCCTATGTTTTCCAGATAAATGCTGATGGAGTGATTGGAAAAAATTTCTTTCATGGATTTTCAGGATCGCAATAAATCCTTGATAAGGATCTAAAAGAAAGCTTCTTCTTTTCAAGAAAAGACTATGGGTTTTGCCATTTATCTTCTTTCCAAAAAACATTTCGCGTGAATGATTTTTCTACATATCGTTCGAAACAGGAAATTTGTCCCATAAGCGTAGTGGTCGTCGCCCGCAATGAGGGAAAAAATATCCAACGTTGCTTGGCAAGTGTTGTGAATTGGGTTCAGGAGATCATCGTCGTGGTGAATGATTGTACGGATGCTACGGTTCAGAAAGCGGAAGAGCTCGGCGCTAAGGTCGTGGAACATCACTGGGAAGGCTATGGTGCCCAGAAGAATTTTGGTGCCAGCCTTAGTGCTCAACCTTGGATCCTGTCGCTGGATGCCGATGAGGAAATTTCTCCCGATCTAAAGTGCTCTCTTCAAAAATTTTTCCCCGCGGGGGATGCCGTAGACTATGACGGGGCAAGTTTTTCCCGTATGGTTTTTTTTCAAAGAAAATGGATCCATCATGGAGAATGGTATCCGGATTACGTCGTCAGATTGTATCGAAAGGGAAAAGGCCATTGGAGTGCTGATGCTGTGCATGAACATCTGGAAATTACGGGAAAGATAAAACGCATCCGTGGTCATCTGTACCATTATACCTACCGTTCTTTTCAGGAGTCGATACAGACGGGTCTGAAGTATGCCGATTTATGGGTTCAGGAACAGAAGGTGCGTCATGTCTGTGTTTGGGAAATTTGCGCCCGATCACTGTGGCGATTTTTCCGAGGATATGTTTGGAAATGTGGTTTCCTCGATGGATTTCTGGGGCTCTACATCGCTTTGACTCAGGGTTTCTTGACGATGTACCGCTATGCCCGTTTAAGGGAACGGTATAGGGAAGTGATTCCGAAGTGAATTTGGGAAATGGATTGGGGATGCTTTTGAGTGTAGCAGTTTTAAAAAATTCCTTATCTTTGGGAATATTCATTTGCCGCCTTTGCGCTACGGAACAAAGAAGGGGCCTTCTTTGTCCCGCGGCGTGGCCCGCTTCGCGGGCAGCTCCTGAAAGGAGCCAAAGGCGGCAAATCTGTGGAGTTGTGGAGACGATGTTCAAGAGCAATGTTGAGTTTTTGATTTTACATTTTAGTGAATTTTGATGATTTTTTTTTACCGCATCCTGTTTTTGCCGATCTGGCTCCTGCTGATGCCGTACTACGCCTTCAGGCGCATCAAGAGGAAAGGATATGCCCGTCGATGGTGGCAACGCTGGGGCATTTACGAAAAACATCTTCCCAAAAAACTTTTTTGGAAAAAACGCATATGGATTCATGCGGTCAGCGTGGGAGAGCTTAAGGCCATTTTGCATTTACTTCACCGCTTGAAACAAAATCCTTGGATAGAGGTCTTTTTAACGGTTTCCACCAGTACGGCCTACCGCATCCTAGAAGAGGAATATGCTCCATTGCTTTTGGCTTATGCTTGGTTTCCGTGGGATTTTTATCCTGTCATGCGACTCGCATGGCGGCACATTCAAGCGGATTTGGCGATACTGACGGAAGAAGAGCTCTGGCCGGAATTTCTTCTGCAGGCTTCGCGGCACCAGGTCCCTGTCTTTTTGGTCAACGCACGATTATCGGATCGTTCACACAATCGCTATCGCCACTTACCTTATTGGGCCAAGTGGATCGGGAAATATCTCTCTTGGGTAGCCATTCCGTCTTCGGATGAGGTGGCGAGGTTTGAAAAATTTGGCATATCCAAAGATCTCGTGACAGTTGTAGGAAATTTAAAGTTAGATCGCGATCGCTCTCTTTTTTCTCTCGATACGGCATCGAAATTAAGGAAAGAGCTGGGATTTTCGCCTTCGGATATCGTCCTTGTGGGGATGTCGACTTGGCCAGAAGAAGAACCTTTGCTTTTAGAATTTTTGAAAAAAATAAGGCAAGAAGAGCCGACATTGCCCCTTCGTCTGCTTTTGATTCCTCGGCATGCGGAGCGCAGAACGGAAGTCTCATCCCTTTTGGAAAAAACTTCCTTTTCTTGGTATCGACGATCTGATGGGAACGTGATTTTCGGAGTCGATGTCGTGTTGGTCGACACGACCGGTGAACTCGAACGTCTAGCCTTAGCCGGAGATATTGCCTTTATCGGCAAGAGTTTTGGGAAAAACGGCGGTGGTCAAAATCCTCTCGATGCGGCTTTTGCCGGCCTTCCGATGGTTTATGGTCCTTATATGAGTAATTTCCGAAGCATCGCCCATTCTCTGGAGATGGAAGGGATGGCTACAGTGGTTCATGACGCCGAAGAATTATATGAACGACTTTTGCTACTTTCAAAAGACGCCTCATTGAGGCAGGATCTGTCATGGCGCCTGCGGGAGTGGGTAAAAAAACAGACCGGAGCCACGGAAAAGATTTATGCCAGAATTTGTGAAGAATTTTCGATTGAAACCTAAAAATTGTTTCATGAGCTAGCTCATGATTTATGGAGCCTTTACCAGAAATTATCCGACGTATTTCGGAAGTGCGTATACTCGTCATCGGGGACGTCATGCTGGATTATTATATTACCGGCGATGTATTTCGCATTTCTCCGGAAGCGCCTGTTCCGGTTATCGCTGTTGAAGAGGAGCACTATGTTTTAGGAGCTGCAGCCAATGTCGCTCATAATCTCGCTTCTTTGGGCATTCGGACAAAGCTTTTAGGCACATGGGGCAAGGATTCCAGTGGGACTCTTTTAGAAAAGTTACTCCAGGAGGCCCATATCGAAATGGCTCATGGCAGTTCCGTACCGGGTATTCAGACGATTCTTAAGACACGTGTGATAGCGAGGCAGCAGCAGCTCTGCCGTCTGGATAAAGAGGATCTGCCGATGCGTTACCATAAGGAGTGGCAACAAGCCATGACATCTGAGTCGCTTGAGAGCGATCTGGCTCATGTCGATGCTGTGATTTTGTCGGATTATGCCAAAGGAGTGATCGATCAAGCGTGTGTCGATGCTATTTCGAAGCATGTTCAGGAACACCCCAAAATTTTGGCATGGGATCCCAAACCAAAACATCCATTGAATTTTTCTCATCTGACACTCATGACGCCGAACCGTCAGGAATCCTTTGCTTTGGCCGGTATGCCGGAAGATCATCACCATTTTCCGGCCGACATTATTTGCCAAAAAATTTTTCAGCGCTATCATCCCCGTTACTTGGTCATTACGTTGGGGAAAGATGGTATGCTGTTGAGCTGCGATGGGAAAGTCGTTAACTGTATTCCGACTTACGCTCAGGAAGTATTTGATGTCTCGGGGGCTGGCGATACGGTCATAGCCATTTTGACAGCTGCCTTGGCGGCTAAAGTTTCTCCAAAAGATGCTATACATCTTGCCAATATAGCGGCCGGAATTGTCGTGGCAAAGCGAGGAACCGCAGTCGTGACGGTGGAGGAAATTGCGAAGCGAGCTATTTAAGGTTTGAGTTTCGGACTTCAGCTTTCATAAATAGAAGAAGAAATATTATGGTAATTAAGCCCAAAATTCGTGGATTTGTCTGTGTGACGGCCCATCCGGAGGGATGCAGAGAACATGTGCTGGAGCAGGTGACTTATGTCAAAAAGCAAGGGCATATTTCCGGAATGCCGAAAAAATTTCTCATCATCGGTTCCTCGACCGGTTATGGCTTGTCGAGTCGCATCGTGGCAGCGATGGGGTGCCATGCCGATACCATTGGGATTTTTTTCGAGCGGCCGGAAGAAGAGGACCGTCCGGCTTCGGCTGGATTTTATAACGCAAAAGTTCTCGATGCATATGCCCGCCAGGAAGGATTGTTGTCGGAAAGTATCAACGGTGATGCATTTTCAGATGCCGTTAAGCAGCAGGTGATTGCTCTCATCCGGGAAAAATTTGGTAAAGTGGATGTGGTGATCTACAGCCTAGCTTCACCAAAACGTATCGATCCCAAGACCGCTGAGGTCTACCGTTCTGTCCTGAAGCCCATTGGCGCTTCCTTCACGGGCAAGACCGTCCATACGGATAAAAAAGAAGTTCATGAAATCACCATTGATCCGGCGAATGAATCGGAAATTCAAGAGACCATTAAGGTCATGGGTGGCGAAGACTGGAAATTGTGGATGGATGCCCTCCGGGAAGCCGATGTCTTGTCGGACGGCATTCAAACATGGGCCTATTCTTATATTGGTCCTGAGATTACCTGGCCGATCTATGCACATGGAACGATCGGGAAAGCGAAAGAAGATTTGGAGCGTACCTCAAGAGTCATAAGCGATGATTTGTCCGATCTCCACGGAAAGGCCTTCATCGTCGTCAACAAAGCGGTCGTCACCCAGGCCAGTTCAGCCATTCCAGTTGTTCCTCTTTACATCGCCATTTTATTTAAGATCATGAAACAAAAGGGGCTCCATGAGAATTGTATCCAGCAAATGGATCGTCTCTTTCGCGAACGGTTAGGTTCAGGATCCCAGACACTTTACGACAGCGAGGGGCGTATTCGTATGGACGATTGGGAAATGCGCCTCGATATTCAGGAAGAGGCAAAAAACATTTGGTCCGAGATAACGACGGAAAATCTCGAAAAAGTTTCTGATTTTACCGGTTATCAGCAGGATTTTCTAAAACTTTTCGGATTTGGATTGAGTCACGTGAATTACGATGCCGATGTCCCTTTGGGTGTCGTTTAAAAACCTCAGTTCGAGGTTTCACGGCTGAGTTTATCACCATTTCACTGAACGGATACAGCATGGTATTAAAATTACAGACGAGGCAATATCAGCAGACCGTCATGGCACCGGCTCTGTTGCAATCTTTGCATTGTTTGCAATTGCCATGGGCGGAACTGAAGCAGGAACTGCAGCATCTTTGGGAAACAAATCCATGTGTTGAGCTCGTTATGCCCAAAAATGATAGAGAATTTGTGATTCCAGGAGCCGAATCGAGCCGGGAAGGTGACAGATGGGAAGAGAGATTGATCAGCCGCGAATCATTGGAGGATTACTTGGTGAGTCAGGTGCCAGAGCTCGATACAGAGGAGAGAGAGATCTTTTTTTTTCTCATTTCGCATCTCGATGAACGCGGATACCTAAAAATTTCGACGGAAACACTGTCGCAACAAAGTTCCTGGAGTGTCGAAGCTCTGGAGTCGACGAGGCATGTATTGTGCTCCTTGGAACCTAAGGGCATAGCGGCCCATGATGTTGTGGAATGTTGGTTAGCGCAGATTCCGGAAGAACAGATCTCATTGCGTCAATTTTTGACTCGAAACAAAAATGATCTTTTGGCGAAGTGTTACTCCCGTATTGTCAAACGAATGCATTGGAATCGGCAGCAATTGGCGCAGATATTGGGCTATCTTCGCGGATTAGCTGCTTCTCCTCTGAAAAGTTGGCAGGAGAATGATCAGCAGGTTCGTATTCCGGATCTTTATTTTTACCAGGATGCGATGAAGAATTGGAATGTCCACTTGGCATCGGAATCGTATGCGCTGATATGGAGCGATGCCTATAAGGAATGGCTGACGAATTCCAGAAACGGCAAAGGCAAAAATATTTCCGCTGATTTTCGTTCCCAGAGGACGATCGCTAAACGATGGATGCGGTCGCTGTCATTGCGAACGACGACGATGCATCGTATTGGGCAATTTATTTTGGATAAGCAGTGCTTATTTTTCGAGCGAGAAGAGCATCCGCTCCTGTCGTTATTGCAAAAAGATGCCGCTGCGGAATTGCAAATAAATCCCGCTACATTGAGCCGCGCCTTACAGGGGAAATACGCCTCTGTGCCGTGGGGACTCATGCCATTGGGTGATTTTTTCCCGCGAGCGTGGGCCAAGGATGATGTTAAAGTTTCTGTTCCTCAGATTCGTCAGAAAATAAGCGAATGGGTGGCCGATGAGGACAAGGATCGTCCCCTGAGCGATGAAGACCTCGCGCAGAAATTACGGAGAGAAATGCACTGGGATATTCCCCGTCGAACCGTAGAAAAATATCGCAAACAATGGGGCATTGCCTCATCCCGCGACCGGAAATACGGTTTGTAATCATGTTGGATCCCAGTACGTGGTCATGCTTTACGACAGGAAAATGGATCGATGCTAGAGTACCATTGCAGGCGGGAGCTTTCTGCCACGATAGTCGTCGTTGTCGCGAAGGGGAAGTTTTTTTAGCCATTAAAACAGATAAGGCCGATGGCCATTCGTTTTTGGCCGATGCACAAAGCCATGCCGCTGTGGCAGCAATCGTGGAACGACAACAGGTAACATCGCTCCCGCAATTTTTGGTACCATCTGTTTTGCAAGCCGCAAAAGATTTGGCGTACGCTCAGCGCCTACAATGGGGAGATGGCGGTCGTCGTCCCTTAATCGCCATCAGCGGGAGTTATGGAAAGACTTCTGCAAAAAATATTTTGGCTCTGCTCCTGGGAGAGAGGACATTGGCGACATTTGAAAACGAGAACAATATTTTGGGCATTGCACTGACCTTGAGCCGTTTGGAAAAAACACACGATCGAGCCGTTGTGGAAATAGGCATTGATCGTCCTGGAGAGATGTCCACGGCACTGAAAATGGTCATGCCGGATATGGGCATTGTGACGGGGATCGCACCGGTACATGTCGTCCATTTTGAATCTCTAGAGCAATTGGCTGAGGAAAAAGCGCAGTTATTGCATGGCGTCAGAACATCAGGTGGGAAGGTCTATTTCCCTTCTTCATGCTTGTGTTATGAAGCATTTCAAAAATTAGCGAATGCGGCGACGATGATCGTTCCGCTCGATAATAAAAGGAAGATTCCTACATTTCCATCGACGGCGGTGGCTTATGATTTCGATGTGGCCGCTTCTCGACTTACTTTGTTCTATCCGAAAAAAATATCGGAAACTTATTTCTTACCACCCATGTCGCATGGGCAAGCCGCTAATATGGCCTTGGCCATTAGGGTTGCGAAGGATATGGGTTACGTTCAGGAACATTTACAGGAACGTATTCGACAGTGGCGTCCATCGGTCTGTCGCGGAGAGTGGAAATCCCATCGTCATCATCGTGTCTATTTGGATTGTTATAATGCCAATCCCGTTGCGATGCGAGATGCTGTGGAATTCTTTCATCGTGAGACACCTTGCGGGCGTCGCATATGGGTCTTAGGTGGCATGCGAGAATTGGGACCTTATTCCGAAAAGGCGCATCGCCAGTTGGGACAACAATTGCCCGTACGTTCAGGAGATCTTGTCATAGGAATTGGTTCGGAAATGAAAATATGCCTGGAAGCGCTTCGTGAGCGGCCAGAAGCTCAAGATGTTGAGGTGATGTATGCCGAAACGACACCGGAAGCGAAGCAATGGATTACGACGCCGGAAGGAACTTTCTTTGCCAAAGGCAGTCGTTTCTATGCCTTGGAGGAATTGTTTGAGGAGAACTGATGGTACTTTTTATGGATGTGTGAATTCTTTTGGGTTGGGGATGCTCGGTTTTTCAAGATTTTCCTGATTTAGGTGCATCCAGTTTTTTAGGATTTTTTTTGAGTGTCGAGGTGTCTGACTTGCCCACCGCCTTTGCGGGAAGAAAAAATGAAAGCTTCTGCTTTGCATTTTTTCTTTCGCCGCGAGCCCGCGTAGCGGGCCAGAGCCCGAAGGGCTCAAAGGCGGTAAAAAAACTAAAAGCTTAAGATGGTGCTCAAAGACGTGTCCCAAGTATGGTCGTTTTCGCCATTTCTGCAGGAATGAAAAGTCATCTGTGTTGCGTCCGTAATAGGGTACTCAGATATGACCTGTATCATAGAAGTGTGTATCGTGGGATTATTTATGGAAAGAATTGAGGGATTTCAAAAATCACATCCCGATGCGAAGGAACTTGTCAAAGAGATGGAATATCCCACAACCATTCCTCTCTGTCTGAAGCCATACAAGTTGAATCTTTAACGAAGCGCTATGGGAAGCTCTATGCTGTCGATGGCGTGTCATTTTCTGTTCATCCCGGTGAAGTTATAGGGTTTTTAGGCCCCAATGGAGCGGGTAAGTCAACCCTATTGAAGATCATGGCAGGCCTATTAGAAGCCAATGCCGGTCGTGTGGCTGTTTTTGGCAAATCGGTGGCCGAGAATCCGCGTATCGCCAGTATGAACATTGGACTGATGCTGGAAAATAATCCTCTGCCTCAAAAATTACGAGTCGGTGAATATTTGCGTTTTCGGGCTCGTATGAAGGGCATCGCTTCGGCCGAAATCCATCGGCATGTCGAAAAAATAATGCGCTATTGCGATCTCTATTATAAGGCGCGGCATCGGCCGATCGCATCGCTGTCGAAGGGCTTTCGTCAACGCGTAGGAGTGGCGGAAGCACTTTTAGGGACACCTTCTGTGGTCATATTGGATGAGCCGACCATCGGTCTCGATCCGCATCAGATTTTACTTTTCCGACAGCTCATCGAGACCTTCCGCGGACGTTATACCTTCATCATTTCGAGCCATATCTTATCGGAAATCGAAGTCCTATGCGATCGTGTACTGATTCTCCATCAGGGGCGTTTGATCGCCGATGGCGATGTCACTCATTTGAGAAAAGAATTCATATCTCATATCACGTTGACGTTAAAATTGCAATGCGATGCGTCGCAGATCACCGCTTTTGAAAAAAAGTATCCGCAATGGAAGTATCGCTTATTACGGACAGATGTATCGCGACATAGCCATACATTGGCGATCGATTTCCCGGACCAAGTGGAAGAAAAGCGTGCTGTCTGGGAAGCTGTTTTTGCCTATGACGCTTGGAAAATTCTCGAAACGGAGGAAAAGAAACCCACACTGGAAGATATCTTTCTGGTCGCTACTCGGCGCTACTGGGATTCGGAATCATTGAAATTATGAAAAAATTTTACTTTTTGTGCGCCAATGAATTGCGGATGATGGGCTATTCATCTGTTGCCTACGTCGTGGCGGTGGCGTTTTTGTTGACGATGGGTTTTCTCTTTCTCTTTCTTCTGGAAGAGTACACGCGTTTTGCGCAGTCGGAACTTTTGGCCGTTGCTTTTTTCAAAACTTTTTGGATCCCAACTTTGCTCGTAGTTCCGGCGATTACGTCTTCCATATTCGCCAACCGATTAGAGGATGGGACCTTTGCTTCATTGCGCGTATTGCCCATACGTCTTTCATCGATTATCATGGGTGATTGGCTGGTCGCCTACAGCTATTACATGATTTTGTGGACTATGGCTCTGTTTTTCCCATGGATTACGCAAAAAATGTTTCCGGAAGTGGCGCAACAGATGCCGTTCTTTCCTATGTCATTCACATTAGGTGGGTGGAGTTTTATCGCATTAAGTGGAAGTTTTTTCATCGCCATCGGTCTGTTTACCAGTTCGTGGGTAAAGAGCTCACTGGTGTCCGGTGTATTGACATTTGTTTTACTACTGGCCCATTTCCTTTCGGGCGAGGGCCTGAGGCGATGGGAAGCGTTGACTGGAAAGACTTTTGGGAGCCATCTTTGGTCACCGGATTACTACAATGTTTTCCTGCAGATGGAAGATTTTTGCCGAGGGATTGTCGATACGCGAGTCCTGGTCTTTTACCTCGCCGGGACAATTTTTTTTCTATTTCTGGCACATTTGATGTTGAGCCGGCATGCCGTCTGAATGATTTTCGACATGGAATGAGACTGGAGCGCTTGTTTCTGAGATCATATGAGTCGAACCGACCATCGATCACGCATCAAGTTTTACTTTCCGGCAGCTGGCAAAATTTTCTCATTCTCTAAATCGCGTATCCTGTGAATTTGTTAAGAAAGCCTCAAAAAATCACCTACGAATCCTTCAAAATGGAAAACTTGTGTGCTCAAGCGGCTTCATGGGATGGCTGGGCAAGATTGTTCCCCAAGGTAAGGAATGTCCGAGTAGAAACGAAGTCATGGGCATGCGTTTCCCTCCGGGAGCTTGAACTTCCTTTAGGAGGAGCCGTTTTCCGTCGCCGGCGACGATGGCGGCATTATGGTAGGGCATTGCGATGAGCGTCCCTGGTTTTTCATCGTGAAGTACGTGCTCATCGATGTCGGTCGCTATGATTTTAAGTGGCTGATGGTCCAGCTCTAGGATGCACCCAGGCCGTGGTGTTAGAGCACGAATACGTCGATGTAACACCTCCGCTGGCGCATGGAAATCGAGAAGACGATCCTGCGTTTCTAGTTTTCGGCAAAACGTGATTCCTTCGTTGGGTTGAGGTGCACGCGTGATGTTTCCCGATAATAGCTGTGGCAAAAATTTTTCGCAAAGGTAACATGTGGCGTGACTCAATTTATCCGTTAACTCTACTTGAGTATCATGAAAAGCGATGGGAACACTTATGGATCCTAAAATGTCTCCGGCATCCATTTTTTGGACAATTTCCATCAACGTCACGCCAGTTTTTTCGACATCCGACGCCAGTGCCGCTTCTATCGGCGTAGCTCCGCGGAATCGCGGCAGTAGAGAGGTATGGAAATTAAAAATGCCTAATTTGGGAAATTCGCGAATAGTTTTTCCGATCATATGTCCATAGGCCATGACGAGTAGGAGATCGCAGGAATGTTCTTGTAGCCAGTCGATACTGTGTTCATCGAGTTTTTCCGGCCGGTGGAGTGGAATATGGTGCTCCATGGCCCACCGGGATATGATCGTCGGTGTCATGATCTTTCCTCTCCCGGAAGCACGATCGGGTTGACTGATGATGCCGCTCAGGCGGAAGTGGTCACCCTGCGTGTGTCCTTGAGACAGAAAATTCAGCAATGGCAGTGCGATGGCATGAGAACCGGCAAAGACGATGGATGGAACTGTATAGGTCATGCGAATTTTAGTTGATAGGTCTCAGTATGTTGCGCGATGGCCCCTTTGCAAAGCAAAGATGGCTGTTCTTGTGGAACGGGAACGCCATGATCCCAACCCTGGCTTTTTTAGGCTAGGGTTGGGATGGGCCATCGCGCAAAAAAACAAGATTGTAGCTGGCTTTTGAGTACATTCAGTAAAATAAGCTTCTGCGGGATTCACATCTATGCTTAAAAAAAGAGATGTTTTTGAGGAAACCAATGGTGGAGAACTTTGGGGATCCGGACAGTTCCATCGGCTTGGAGAAAATTTTCCAGCAGAGCAGCGAGGACACGTGGAATAGCCAGTCCTGATCCGTTGAGCGTGTGGACGAAGGCAGTCTTAGTGCCACCGGATGGACGAAAACGAATCCCGGCGCGCCTCGCCTGGAAATCCGTAAAATAACTACAGCTGGAGACCTCTAACCAACGTTTTTGACCACCAGACCAAACTTCGAGATCGTACTGTTTGGCATGGGGAAATCCCATGTCGCCGCTGCAGATGGCCAATACCCGGTAAGGGAGTCCCAGTTTTTGCAGAAGAGATTCCGCATCCTGTCGCAGGGATTCCAATTCCTCAAGACCGGTATCGGGATGGACCCATTTCACCAATTCGACTTTGTCGAACTGATGGAGCCGGTTGAGCCCACGTACATCCTTGCCCCAGCTACCCGCTTCACGGCGAAAGCACGGCGTGTAGGCACAACGATAAATGGGCAAATCCTTGGCCTCAAAAATTTCTTCACGGAAAAAATTTGTAACCGGTACCTCGGCGGTCGGAATGCAGTAGCAATCATTGTCCGTAATGTGATACATCTGTCCTTCTTTGTCGGGAAGCTGTCCGGTAGCGGTCGCGCTGTCGCTGTTGACGAGAATAGGTGGCAGGATTTCGACATAAGCTTTGAGCCGCGCTTCTTCGAGAAAAAAAGAAATTAAGGCGCGTACCAATCGAGCCATATCACCGATATAGAATGGGAATCCCGCTCCGCTTACTTTAACACCACGAGAGAAATCAATAACTTTTTCAAAACCTGGAATCTCGTAATGTGGGACGGCATGAGGCGAAATCTGTTCCGGACCACCCCATGTGGCGACGGTTACATTATCCTTTGATGTTTTTCCAACGGGAACCGAAGGTTGTGGAATGTTGGGAATCGCCAGATAAGCACTTTCCCATTGTTTCTCGAGCCTACGCAATGCTTCTTCCTGGGCTTTTACACGAGCGGCAATTTCTTTGAGCCGATTGACTTCGGCTCGAAAAGCATCGGAATGTTTATCGAGTTTCGCCATCGCATTGTTTGAGGATTTCTGTTCCGCCCGAAGCATTTCCGCTTGCGAACACAGATCACGCCGTTGGTGATCTAGTGCCAAAAAGCTATCGATGTCGCAGGTAAATTTCTTTTTGGCAATACCTTCACGCAGAAGGTCTATATGTTCTCGGCACCATTGAAGATCTAACATCGTCGTTTATCCTCCATTTCGTCTGCTGTCTTTGCAACATGCCAATGTGATCGGCATATTGTGGCCCACAAAATGGGCGATTTCCTTGAAATCCAAAGACAGCAAACTGGACGAATCATTATGAATGATCGCTTCCTATATTTCAAGCTTTGGTTCTATTTTTCCTTCCCGATTTCGTCGGACAAACAAAAATTTTCCGGTAGTGATTTTTGATATTTTATGCCCAAATCCTCTAATTTTTTGCAATCGACTAATAATCCACCTGGGCCTTCGATCTTCTTGATCTCGGAATGAAATTGATGCTGCAATTTGGAAAAAAGCTTATGGACTTCCGAAAAAGATTCGAGCAGATCCAAAAATTTCTTGTGTAATTTTCCGCCACGTTCCGCAATCTCCTGAGCATTTTTGTTCTGCCGTTCGATTTGCCAAAGGAGTTGGATGAGTTTCAAAGTCAGGAATAAGGTCGACGGGTAGACCGGAATGACGTTGCGCTCTCGGGCGTATTGCGCCAAACTTTTGCCATCGCCCTGTTGATGTGAGGCGATTGCCGTGGCATAGGCCGATTCGATCGGGATGAACATGAGTAGGAAAGGACAAATGGACAGTCCTGTTTTGAGTTCGTGGTATTTGGCAATTTCGTCAATGTGCTTGCGAATCGATAGGCGATGTTGCTCGAGAAAATTTTTATAATCCGCTTCATTCTGAGCGTGCATCATGTGCTCGTAAGCGGTCAGAGAGACCTTGGCATCGATGAGAACCCATTGATTTCTCGGCAATCGGAAGAGAAAATCTGGCTTGGCGTTGCCCTGATCTTCCAGCTGTAATTGAAGACCTATGCCTTGCCGGATGTAGTCGCCATTTTCCTCACGGAGTCCCGCTTCTTCCAGAAGATTTTCCAGCTGCGTTTCGCCCCAATCGCCCTGAATTTTGCTATCTCCACGCAATGCCTTTGCGAGGCTTTCGGTACTATTCTGCATACTTTCCGCCTGCTTGACAAGCTGCTCGAAACATGTGGAGAGTTTGATGCGCGATTCCCTTTCGGGATCGAAAATAGTTTGATGAAAATGCTCAAAATCCTGCTTCAATTGCTGGATGAGGCCGCCTACTTCTTTCTGGGTCTCTTGGGAAAAGCTTTGTTTTTTGGTCTCGAGAATATTTTGCGCCAACTGCGCCATTTCCAATTTAAAATGCTCGCGGCGCTGTTCCTCTTCCTGTCGATAGGCTGTTAAGGAAGCATTTTGTTCCGTTAAACTGCACAGCTGTTCTTCCTGTCGCACACGATGTTCCTGCGCCTCTCGCAACTGCTGTTCATAGACTTCCGTCTGACCCGATGCTTTCGAGTATCGTTCGAGCCATTGGTCGCGTTCCTGCTGTAGGGCATGGTATTGTTCTTGTCGTCTGTGATCCGACTGCTGCCATTCCCAGTACTTTCTCTTTTCGCGACCATAAAAATATACCCACACGATTCCGACGGAGATTATCCACATCAGTCCTAAAATGAGGGCAATAGGTGTGTTCATTTGGCCTCATCCGGGGATGAATGTTCGAGTTGCTTTAGGCGTTCTTCCAGCTCACGAACATGGCGCATAAGCTGAGGAAGTTTTTCCCTAACGGCATAGAAACGATTCGCTTTGCCATATTCCATCGCCGGCGTACCGCGCAGGAATGATTTTGGCGGAATGTTCTTGGCAATGCCCGATTGGGCACCGACCATAGTACCATGACCGATGCGAATGTGTCCCGCGATGCCCACTTGTCCGCCTAAGGTCACGTGATCTTCCATAATCGTGCTACCGGCGATACCGACCTGTGAAACCAGAAGGCAGTGAGATCCGATGTGAACATTGTGACCGATTTGTACCAAGTTGTCGATTTTGGTCCCATGACCGATGATGGTGGTGGCGAATCTTGCGCGGTCGACACAACAATTGGCACCGATTTCCACGTCATCTTCAATGATCACGTAACCGATATGCGACAACTTTTCGTGTTGGCCATCCGCATTGGTTTCGTAGCCAAATCCATCCGATCCGATCACGGTTCCGGGATGTATCATGACGCGCTTGCCGATTTGCGAATGATGTAAAATCGTCACGTGGGTCCATAGTTTTGTATTTTCTCCGATATGACAGTATTGACCGATGACGGCATGGGCCTGGATTTCGACATGGGCTTCGACAACAGAATGTTCGCCAATGATGGCATAGGGCCCGATCGAAGCAGAGGGATCGACCGAAGCATTTGAAGCCACGATAGCCGTTGGATGAATGCCCGCTAGGGCAGGTTTTTGTTGAAGCTGCTGGATGTGTTTACAAAGTATACCGAGACTTAGGGATGGCGATGCGCTGTAGAAAAATACCTGCTGGTCTTTTGGCTCATCGGTGTAGTCTTCAGGAAGTAAGATAAGAGAAGCTTGGCTGTGAGCGACTTCGGTACGATATTTTGGATTCGACAGGAAACTGATATCACCCGGCTGAGCCTCTGCCAGGTTGGCGATGCGGGAGATCTGGTGTGGAGATTGGCCCACAATGCGGGAAGGTTTCAAGAGAGCTTCCAGTTCTGAAAGAGAGAAAGAAAAGGCGATCATCGCTTCATATGGCAAATTTTTGTTTCCGTGTGTCAATGGAAGAAGCCTAACAGATCTGACTGATATTCATTAATTTATCCCTCCGCGCCATAAAGCCTTATTATGGGTGACGGAGATATAAGGCGCCGCAATACACCAGCCAAAGATGCTCGTGCTACGGACAGGACAGTAGAAGAAAATCGCAAAAATCGAGCGAAATTTAAATGTTGTAATGGCTGTTTCGAAGTGAACATATGACCATTATGCGGCAGGGCATACCGTTAAAGGCCTGTGGAGAGACCGAAGTAAGCCGACTCCGTGAAGCAGGGACCTATCTGGTACAATGACCAGGAATCCTTGTCCTTTAGAACGGGGAGGATGTTAGCTACTATTTATATGATTTTACAAAGGTCGTTTTCGTCCAGTCTTTCAAGTCCAGCCGCCTTTGAGCCCTTCGGGCTCCGGCCCGCTGCGCGGGCCGGCGGGTTGGGGAAAATGCAAAGCAAAAGCTTTCATTTTTCCAAGCCGCTAAAGGCGGCAGGAGCGAATTGCTCCCGATCGTTATAAAAAAACAGCCCTTCGGAAAGGAACAGATGACATCACTGACAGATGTGACACGCGACAGATGGCATGACAGGCTGATGTCGGCGAAAATTAATCGTGCGAACAAAATTTTCCCGAAGTTTCTTGCTTAAGGAAAATGCAGGAAACTTTGGGAAATTTACAATTCCCAGGAAGGATTCAGTATAACATCTGCTGACGTATGTGTCGGATCCATAAACGCCGCGAAAGCGATCATCGCGGCATTATCACCGCTATGTCGTGGATGAGGGAGATATAGAGGAATGGAACATTCCTGAGCTAATTTTTGCATCTCATTCCGCAGGAGATTATTTTGGGCAACGCCTCCGGAAAGGGCCAAGCTGGAAAAAATTTTTTCATAAAGTAGTTGTCGAGTTTTGTGGATTAAAGTCTCGACGATCGTTTGCTGATAACTGGCGCAAAGGTCAAAAATTTGAGCATTAAAGGTCTCTTCGGGAATTTTTTCCAAAAGATAGCGCAAGCTTGTCTTGAGTCCGGAAAAGCTGAATTTTTTTTCTTCCGGATGAGGAAATGCCTTGGGGAAAGAATAGGTATCGGGATTAGCATTACGGGCATTTTTTTCGATTTCTGGTCCGCCGGGGTAAGGGAGTCCCAGGAGCTTTGCGCCTTTGTCAAAAGCTTCTCCAGCAGCATCGTCGACCGTCGCCGCCAGCGTTTGAATGTCGAGAGTGGCGTCAATTTGCACCAGTAATGTATTTCCTCCGGAGACGAGTAACGCCAGCTGAGGCAAAAAATCTCCACAGCGCGATCGAAAGGTCGAGGAATTTTTTTCAAAAAAAGGTATCCAGGCGGAAAAAAGATGCCCTCGGAGGTGATGGACACCAGAAAGCGGCTTTTGGAGCGCTACGGCGAGAGCTTGGGCCGCCTGAATGCCCATGGATAAGGAACCGGCAAGGCCAGGGCCTAAGGTGACGGCTAGGCGATCAATATTCGACAAATCATATTGTCCTTGAAGATCTTTGAGGAGTAGAGGGATGTGGTGAAGATGTTCACGTGCAGCTAATCCCGGAACAACGCCACCGTAATGTCGATGTAGGTCCAATTGCGATTGCGTACGTTCATAAACAATACCTTCCGTGGGAGAGAAAACAGCCAATCCCGAATCATCGCAGGAAGATTCAATGGCAAGAATATGGTTCACTCTTTAGGGCTGCAAAAACGAACGCTTGTCGATTCAAAATCGGGAGGAAATAGGAGCAACGCATCTTCCGGAAGGTCGCATTCTGGAAAAGAAGGGAAGTAATTCCACGACGTTTGGATGTAAAGAGCGGCCGTGTCTTCCAAGTCGATCCGATCATCCGGATAGGTATCTTGAAGGATGAGTGTTAGAAGAGATTCTAGTCGAATAGGTTTTAGGAAAGGCCCGAACGTCCAGCGCGTATGAGATGCCAGTAAGGCAACAAACGCTAACGTCCCAGCAGCAAGAGTACAAACAGCCACAAGGCGATATCTCAAAAACCCTAATTCGACATTCTCGTCAGGCATTTTTGAATATGAAATAAATTTTATGCTTCTGGCAATGTCTTAGGCAGGCCCGTGACGCGTGTACGCGCTTCGTTCCATTGCCCGCGCTTGCGCAGAAGATCGATTCGTTCGAAGCGCTTGAGAACGCTGCGTTTATTAAAAACACCACCACCGCGATGACGAAAACTTGGATGTTGTGACATGACTTATGGCTTATGTACTCCTTGAGTAGGAGTCAAACGAAAAATACATCCGCCTGAAATCAGGCATAAGCCATAGCCAAAACCATGGATATTTCAATGTTATGGTTCTATGGTTCATTTCCTGAAAGAATTCCTTTTGCCTTCTTTAAGGCCCATTTGGTTGCCCTCCAAGCCCATCCTTCTTTTCTGAGAATATCCTCTATGCCATAACCTTGCAAGGCTTGCCGATACCATTCGTTTCCTGGTTTTTGAACTTCGGCTTCCCATTTTGCAAGCGTGTCCTCCTTATCTTTAAGAGTATCGTTCCCAAGCGTCGCTTGAATATTTGTCCCTTGTTCTTGAAGTTTTGCTAATAAAGCTTGAGTGATGTCGGTTCCCCTTTGCTGTCGACGCGATCCGTCATTATCTCCGGGTAATGCCTTCAAATAAACGACGACATGCAACGGCGTATAGCCATTCACGTCTTGAGCATCGACTGGCGCGCCTCTGTCCAATAGTAATCGAACGATAGCGACATTGCCGCTGGTCACGGCATGGTGAAGCGCTGTTAAGCCAAATTTATTTTGGGCGTTCAGCTGACTGGCAATTAGTCCTGGATCTATGGAACCATCCAGCAAGGCTTCGATGACCGCAATGTGGTTGAATTTTGCTGCGATATGCAGCGCTGTCCAGTTGAACCCATCTTGAGCGTTAACATCCGCATCTTTGTCTAGTAGCATTCGAACGATGTCATTTTTGCCATATCGTGCCGCAAAATGCAGCGCTGTCTGTTTATCACCGTCTCGAGGCTTGTTGACCTCTACACCGTTAGCTAGTAATGTTCTGGCAACCGCGGTATAGCCCATATTCGCTGCGATATGCAGCGCTGTCCGGCCACTTCCATCTAAATCTTCAAAGGCCGTACGGAGCAATTCTTCCCGTTGTGTATCACTGACGCAGGACAAAAGCCTTCGGAGCGTTGCGGCATCGTTGCCTTCAACAGCGTTGCGATAGATTTCTTCAGCCGTCGCTTCGTTATGTGGCGGTTCCTCGATGTTGTCGTCATTAAGCTTAGGCGATGATGGGATCACTTCGATCGTGGTGGTCACAGTGCCATTTGGCGACACAACAATAGCAGCAAATGCGAATACCCCTTGATCGTTTCCGGTGATCTTCACGCGCCACCAGTCGTCATCGTCACTCGTCGAATCATAGGGAAGCTGTCGCAGCACAAAGCCATTCGGTAATGATTGGACGTATTGTATGGATTCTTGTTGCTCCTCCGGAGAGTCGTGAGCATCCTCTCCCTCCATTCCTCCTTCCTGATCGTCTATGTTCTCTTGTTGCCACTCTGGAGAGTCGTGAGCAACTTGTTCTTCTGGATTTTGTTGATCCCACGGAAGGCCGAAGGAGATTTGTCCCTCCGTGAGTGGCAAAAATTTAATCGCAACCCTATCAACCCTATCTCCAGTTTCTCCAGTTCCATCGTAGCGCCAAATGAAGGGAGCTCTTAAATCATCAACAGGTTGATGAATGATGTAGTTAGGTATGTAATTATTACCTCCGGCACCGATA
>JAITIW010000010.1 GCA_031279255.1 Puniceicoccales bacterium | reverse complement strand
TTCGAAAGTTCATCCAGAAACGGCGTAAAACTTTTCGATGATGTTTTGAGTGTTTTATCCAGAAATCCCACGTGTTCGGCCGAAAAGCTTTCTAAAACGATCACGATGATGTTTTTCCCTTTATAGAGACCAAAGTATGGCCCCTGATTCTTTTCGTGAAATGGGCTGTAGATGCTGTCCATTTCTTTGCCATCATCGAAAAAATGGAAAGATTTCGAAGGCACTTGTCCCAAAGATTTTATAATGCTGAAGGCGGAATTGCCTATCAATGCTCCACCGGAGGGTTTATGAGACAAACGTACGACGCAGGTCGGATCCAACACCCTTCCACCTAATCCACCACGACAACCGACCACCAATAGACAAACCCAGAATAGGAAACTCGAATAACGAAGCCACCGAGGAACGGTCTTTTGTTCCCTTCGGTCGCGAGCCAATGTCAATGTCTCTTTCCATTGCCATCGCTTCAAGAAAGTGAACAGCGAAAAGCTTAGAAATATCCACAACGATACGAGCCCGTAAGAATCTTTGAGCATTGCGCCAAAGGCCGAAGTATCTTCTCCGGCCAGTGCTTCTAGCTGCCGAAAGATATCCGATGTCATCCGATGTAAGGTGAAGGAAAAATATTCCGTATCCGCGATGTTGGGCAGCAAAGCTATGGAAGCTATGGCCCAAAAACCTATATCCGTTAATCGTCTTAGGGCGGGATGAAATTTGAGAGAGAAGGGTGAAATCCAGAGGATCCACCAAGGTAAAACGATCCAGCAGACAACAGAGATGTCGAATCGTATGCCCCAAAGGAAGCTGCTTAAAATCTCACTTAAATTCAGCGAAGCAAAATAAGGCCGATGGGCGCCAAAAAAGACGAGGCGCGTCACCGAAAATAAAAACAAAAGAAAGAGGAACTTTTTAGCGGCCGAAGCGACCATAGGATCGGGAATAAAAAATCTCCCCAATGACTTCGAAGATTTGATCACAGGATTAGGTCCTGGGTCATCGAAGTAATCTTGAAGAAAGCGTTGCAGACATTTCACATCGCGGTGGCGCATAGGCACTAAGACTCGATTTTAAAAAAATGGCGCTTGCCCACTTGAATCACAAAAAATTCTCCCTTTTGGGGTCGGCTCAGATGGTTTTCAAAATTCCCTTTTCTCTCTATCGGATGAACACCTTTTTCCCCATTTTTTTCCTTTCCAATTCTCAAAAATACTTCCGAAGAGCTCGGCGCCTTTCTCTGTTCTTCCGCTTCCTCTTTGTGACCATCGGCGCACGGAATGCCCGTCACTCGGATGGCATTTTGATCCAAAAGTCGTCGAATTTCCTTTTTGCTCGAGAAAAATCCAGTGGCATAGATAAGGTCGATAATGTCGGCCGTATCCTCATGGATGAGTTCTTGCCAACGAAAAACTGGCATATCGCCGGGTAGAGCTTTTTGGGAAAAAATTGCTTCAAAATCATCCCGTTCTTTCATCGCCTGATTTTCGCCAAAGAACCGAGCGACCAAACGCGATGCCAATTGCTTTTTTACCTCCATGGGATGCTGCCGCTTAAGGTTTTCAAGTTCCGCTTCATCCGTTCCCAAGAGCAAACGGTAGTAGGTCCACATCGTCTCGTCCGGAAGCGACATCAGTTTCCCAAACATATCGCGAGGAGTATCGTTGAAAGCGATGTAATTGTCGTAACTTTTAGACATTTTACGGACACCGTCCAGCCCCACCAGGAGCGGCATACTGATGACGATTTGTTCCCGCATACCCGCTTCTTTTTGAAGCGTCCGACCCACCAACATGTTAAAGAATTGGTCACTGCCGCCAATTTCGACATCGGCCTCCAACATGATGGAATCATAGCCCTGGATCAGTGGATAGAGAAACTCGACGATGGAAATCGGAACTCCCTCTCGGTGACGTTTTTGAAAATCATCGCGCTCCAACATCCGAGCCACTGTCATCTTTCTCGCCAAGAGCAAGGCTTCATCGAAAGACATTTTCGAAAACCATTCGCTGTTGCGCCGAACTATCGTCTTGGCCGGATCTAAAATCCGAAAAGCCTGCTGCAGATAGGTCTCGGCGTTACGCTCGACTTCTTCCGAACTCAATACCGGTCGTGTCGCCGAACGGCCCGACGGATCGCCAATCGTCGCCGTATAATCACCGATCAAGAGGATGGTCTGGTGCCCCAGTTCCTGAAATTGTCGCAGTTTATTAAAGACAACCATATGACCAAATGTCAGATCGGGCCGTGTCGGATCGACGCCGAATTTGACCTTAATGCTCTGGCTTGATTTTAAACATTCCGCCAAAACCTCCTGACCGATAATAGTTTCGGTCCCGCGAGTGATGATCTCAATGGCATCGGATGATTTCATCTCATCTCCTATGAAATCGCTCTACTTTTTGTCAATGCAAAGGACTTAAAAACCAGCATCACGAATCGTTTTGGTATATATACAGACCATGGCCTTCCCCGACAATACTTTTAATTCGATTTTTGAAGATTGCGTTCGATTCCCCAAGGAAAATTTTCCTCCCATGGACAATTTCGTCGCATTTAATTCCCATCGAAGCCCCCTCGATTGCACGACACAGTGAGGTAATCCAAAGATGGAAATTTTTGTCCTCAGTGGAATTTTATCAAAAAAATGAGGACCATCCAGGATCATGCCGATAATAGTTTTTGTCAAAAAAATAGATCCTGTCCGAGCCAAAATATTTACATTTCCCAGTATGTGATCGATATAGCCTCCATCCACTCCTGTCACCACAGCCGGGGTCAGAGATTCCTTTTCGGCATAGCTCAAGGCTTTTTCAAAATCGGTCGTATCCTGATCCGAAATTTCGAGATATCTTCGGCCTTGAAGAAGATACTTATCGACGCTATCGAGATCCCCCAAAATTATTTGCGGCTCCATATGATGCCGTATCAATTTATTGGACGCTCCATCGGCCGCTATGATGGGCAGGTGCAACCTTCTGATTCCTTCATAGGGCAAGGAACCATCCAGACATATGACGGATCGGCAGGGCGGTAAAAATTTTAAACATTTTAGCATTTTTCATTAATTTTGCTTTAGGCACTGAGGACAACGACGGCCTGTGCCAAATTTTTTGTATGCGTCAAAGACAATGCTATGTGGCGTACGCCCAGTTCCTGTACTTTTCTCTGCCCTAAAGTATCTAACCCAATCTCCGGCTTACCCTTGTCGTCCAGTAAAATAATCGACGAGAGCCATAGAAATTCAGCACCTATACCGATCCCCAATGCCTTGGCCATGGCCTCTTTAGCCGCTAGGCGAGCGGCCAGAGAAGGATAAGGATTGGCATGACGATAGCTGTCGATACGTTCCTGTTGAGAGAATATTTTTTGGAAAAATTTTCCCCCGAATCGCTCTACGAAAAATCGAACGCGTTCCACCTCGACGAGGTCTATCCCTATGCCCCGTATCGAAGCCCCTGAGTCTCGAATATTTTTGTAACCCGGCGTTATCATCTTACTTCTTAGAAGATAGAAGAAAATTAGTAGCCGATGCGAATCCCAAAATTCAAAATAATCCCATTGGTTACCAATGACAGTTTTCCCATAAAATTCTCAATTTTTTGTTTCTGCCCAACAAATTTACCGCCTTTGAACCCTTCGGTCTCGCTCGCGCAGCGGGCCGTGGTTAAGGGAAAATGAAAAGTTACGGGTAACTTATTCGTTCCAGCTACGCTCGCAGTGGGCCTAACCATTGTCAAGTATAGTATCAATTTCCTTTCTCATCAGTCTCTTGTCGATCTTTTATTTTAAGCATCGGCATCCTGTTGGTCTCTTTTGCTCCAGATGTTGGGCATTGGTCGGCTTTTTGTCGATTTTTTGACTGGGCGACGGTATCTTTGCCTCAACACAAGAGTTTTCTCTCAGCAGCGACATTCTGCCGATCTCTTTTGCCCGCCTTTGCGGAAAGAGAAAAATGCAAAGCGAGAGCTTTCATTTTTATTTCCCGCCAGCCCGCAAAGCGGGCCAGAGCCCAAAGGGCTCAAAGGCGGGCAAATGGCAAAATCTACTATTCCAGCAAGTTAAAAGGTTTTTGGGAATGTGGCGGCTTTACTCAGCTATCACTCAAAAGACTAGAGGGTGTCATCAAATAAAAAGTTAACAAAGGAAAAAGAGAAGAAGATGGAGAGAATGGAGAAAAGGACACATAGGAGATACGACATATCAGACGAATTGTAGAACAAGACGAAAAGATTGCTGTTTGATTTTAACGATACCCTCTAACCAGCCCGATCCAAATTAAAAAAATGACAAAGTGCGACAGCGGCAGCATCCGATGCATCATAGGGCAAGTTTTCCGGCAATCGCAACAGAGCCTTCACCATGCGCATAACCTGCTCCTTAGTGGCATGTCCATAGCCCGAAATGGCCTGTTTGACCCTTAGAGGAGGATATTCTCTAACTTCCAAATCTTTGAGTTTCACGGCGGTTAAAATCACGCCCTTCACGGCTCCCATGATCTGCGCCGTCTTTACATTCTGTACATAAATCGCCTGCTCCAACGCCACATTATCTGGCTTATGACGATCGATGATCTCCTGCAATCTTTTGAAAATGATACACAGGCAGTGAGGTAGATCCCACTTGGCGGAACACAGCTGAATGACATCCGAAAATTTCAGCTCAAATTTCCCATCGTTATCTTTTTCCACAATTGCCACACCACTGCCTCTCAGAGAAGGATCGATCCCAAGGATGGTCTTTATGGCCAATGCGCGACACGTTGGATGCACAGCCATTGGATTGGCATCCCGGTGCACATTTTTTGGAGTCTTACCGGCCACATAACGCGTCCATAAGTCCCTTCGAGAAGATGCATTCATGGATAAAAATTAAGACGCAACTGGTATAAATTCCGTATCCTGTACCGAAAATACCTGCAGCCGATGATCAATTTGCTTCGCCATACCCTTTAACGTCCGCCCGACACCGCATTCGTAAAATTTTTCAAACCCAAGAGCCGCTGCCTTCTGTATACTCTGGCACCAAAGGACAGATGAAACCAATTGAGCTTCTAAATTCTTCTTCATCACCTCTGGATCCGTCACCACTTCCGCATTGACATTTTGAATCACGGGAATCCGAGGTTCTCTAAATGTGACATCTTTGAGATAATCATGAAATACATCGCGCGCTTCCTTCATCAAGGAACAATGCGAAGCTCCGGCGACTTTTAACGGAACAACACGGGAAAAGGAAAGCGATTGAGCCAATATTTCGGCTTCCTGGATTTGCGTTATCGTTCCGGCCACGACGATCTGCGATGGCGTATTAAAATTGGCCATCTCGACTCCTGTCCGAGAACAAAGCTCGTGGATTTCATCCAGAGAACCCCCTAAGAGCGCCAACATGCCTCCAGGATTTTGCCGCGATGCTTCTTGCATGAGCTGACCTCTTGTACTGGCCAACTGTAAACCTGTCGCAAAATCATAGACATCAGCCAATGCCAATGCCGTGAGCTCACCGAGACTTAACCCGAAGGTAATTCCCACTTGCGAACCGTCCGTTGTTAGCATTTCCTTTTTGAGCATCGCAAGCACGAACTGATGAACATAGAGAGCTGGCTGGCAATGACGACCCTCCATCAGAACTTCTTCCGGCCCTTCCCAGATGATCTTTGTGAAATCATAGTCGAGGATTTCATTGGCCTCATCGAAATATTTCCGACTCTTAGGGACATGTTCGTAAAGAGGACGTCCCATACCGATGGTTTGCGTCCCCTGCCCTGGAAAGATAAAAGCAACTTTTTTCATAAAACTTCTTCCAAGTTGAAACTTTATGAAGCAAAGTCTAGATTCTTCTCCCCATCATTCAGGGATGTACACTTCAATCTCCGTCAAAAACAGGAATACGAGGATTGAGAATCGAGCTACCGGCACCCCCATTGGCATCTCCATCAGAGAGATCGACACCACACATTTTAGGTATCATTCCTATAATAGCCGAAGCTCCTTCCACGATATCTTCATTGAGAAATTTCTTCAGCACTCCTTTTAACATCGTCCCGACCGCCAATGCCAATTGCCTCCGGTCTTTACGACTCAATCTCGCACAGCAACCGCAACCTGTTTCCCATATACCATCGGATACGAGCGCAAAAGATGCGTTTGTGGTTTTACGGAGTAATATTTCAAAAATATCATCGATATATCTTCCACAACACTGCAAAAATTTCACTTCATCCAGCTCTGGAACTTGTCCTAATATATACCCTTCATCAGGTAACATTGTTTCCATCATCACTTCTATAAGCCCATTGTAAACACTAACTTGCATGCGCATTACAACGAGAACATTACGCTTTACCTCATTGAATAATTTAGCTAAAGTATCACTCACATAGGTGTATACTGCCATTTGCTGTCGGTTGCTGCGGTCTGCACGCCTCACTTCGAGAAACATTTTCTCATACTTTAGATGCGCCGCTATAAATTCATCATCCGAAAGAACTTTTATCCCATTCTCTCTAATAACCTCCGTAATAGCCTGGATAAAACCATCAAAAGCTGCCGAAAGTTGTTGATTCAGAATGCTCTTGATAAAGGGCTCTAATCGATTTAGAAAGGTTTCTAAGTATATACTTTCATCACTTGGATAAAAATTAAGACTAATAGGGTTCCCCGTGATATTGGGGACTCTCTGAATTTGCTGTGGTGTGACCAAAGAGATTCGACCTGTGAAATTTTCTTCATCCGATGTATCCGTACGGGCACGTTTTCGTGAACTTTGTCTAGCTGGCTCTGAAGCCGATAATGAAATCTTATCATTTTTCTTTTTGCTTCTTCTTTTATGCGATGCCTTCCGCGAGCTTGCCGATGGTGTTACTTGAGTCAAAGAGGGATCTACTTCTTGTTTTATTGTCTGATCCGACAGCATTCGCCCCGCCCGCCGTGATCTGTATTGACCATCCGAATCTTCTGTATCGGCATGTCTTCCGGTTAATTTTGGCGGAAGTTGCGGAACTGATTCTGTATGAGATTGGGGGTCTTCGCTACTACTCCTTCTCCTTTTACGTGACACATCTTGCGAAGGCATTGAAATGGGAGATTCATCTCTCCGCCTTGTTTGTCCTGATCTCAGAAGAAAATCATCCGATCTTTCCTTCTCGATACGCCTCCTCGGTTCTGGCACGATGGGTTCCTGATCAGATAATGAATCTGGTGACTCATCTCTAGGTCTCGTTTGTTTTAATCTTCTAGAAAGCGAGTCATCTGATCTTTCCCTCTCGATACGCCTTCTCGGTTCTGGCGCGATGGGTTCCCGATCAGATAATGGATCTGACAGCTCATCTCGGCTTCTTTCATAAGAGCTTCTTGGTAAGATTGTTGGCTGAGGTGTCCTCGTAACAGGACGTGTCACCGTAGAAAATGCAGGATGAGGGAGTGCAGGACGAGGACGTACTTCCCTGGCTCTCCTTCGGTCTGATGTCGATCGCTGCGAATCATCATCTCGACCAGATGACGGATGCCGGGCCGACTTCATCGCTCCCAAGTCACTACAGCAAACACAACATGATATCATCATCAATAGTTTCCATCTCATATCTTTCCTTTCGTCGTTGAATATTAGCTAAATATTGAACTCCGACAGCCAAAA